>JAUVEG010000022.1 GCA_030594925.1 Gammaproteobacteria bacterium | reverse complement strand
TTCCTGCTGCCATTCGTGCTTGCCGCACTGGTATTCGTGCACATCGTAGCGCTGCACAAGGTTGGCTCCAACAACCCCGATGGCATCGAAATCAAGAAAGGCCCCAAAGGCAACAGGTGGAGCGACACCGCTCCCGCCGATGGCATTCCTTTCCACCCCTACTATTCAGTGAAGGATATTGCCGGCGTTATCGTGTTCCTGATGTTCTTTGCCGGCATCGTCTTTTTCGCCCCCGAGGGCGGCGGCTACTTCCTCGAAGCGCCAAATTTCGAGCCAGCGAACCCGCTGAAAACGCCCGAGCATATTGCCCCGGTGTGGTATTTCACCCCCTACTACGCCATCTTGCGCGCCGTGCCGAGCTTTGCCGGCACACAGGTGTGGGGCGTTCTCGCCATGGGCGCAGCCATTGTGGTGCTGTTCCTGCTGCCGTGGCTGGATCGCAGTCCTGTCAAGTCCATCCGCTACAAGGGCGGACTCTACAAGGGCTTCCTCACCATGTTCGTGATTGTATTTGTCGTCCTCGGGTGGCTCGGCACGCAGCCTGTGACAGATCTGTACACACTGCTTGCACAAATCGCGACGACACTCTACTTCGCATTCTTCTTCCTCATGCCATGGTTCAGTAAAGCTGACAAAACCAAGCCGGTTCCTGAGAGGGTGACAAAATGAAAAAGCTATTGATTGCAATTGTTATGCTGGCATCCTCATCCGCATATGCAAGCGGCGGCAATATTCATCTTGATCATGCCGACGTGGATATCACCGACCAGGCGTCACTGCAACGCGGCGCCAAATACTTCGTCAACTACTGCCTCAACTGCCACTCGTTGAAATATGAACGCTGGCAACGCATGTTGGAGTTCGGTATCCCTGAAGATCTGCTCAAACAGCATCTGATGCCTGCAGGTGCCAAGCCGGGAGATCTGATGACCATCGCCATGAACCCGGATGATGCGGCCAAGTGGTTTGGCGCTCCTCCACCCGACCTCACCCTCGAAGCGCGTCTGCGCGGCGATGACTGGGTCTACACCTATTTGCGCAGCTTCTATATCGATGAAAGCCGCCCTTTCGGCGTCAACAACATCGTTTTCGACAAGGTCGGCATGCCGCATGTGCTGTGGGAGCTTCAGGGCATGCAAAAAGCGATTTTTGAGGAGCATAAAGACAAAAACGGCCATGTAAGCCAGGCCTTCAAAAGCTTTGAGATGGTCAAGCCGGGAAAAATGTCCGCTGAAGAGTATGACCGGATGGCGCTGGATCTGACCAACTTCCTCTCCTACATGGGTGACCCCAGCAAGCTGAAGCGCCACTCTCTTGGCATCAAGGTGCTGCTGTTTCTACTGGTATTCTTCATCTTCGCCTACCTGCTGAAGAAAGAATACTGGAAAGACGTCCATTAATAATCATTGAGTGACCAACATCTTTACAAATGAGTCATATTTACACAATAACTCTCGCAAAGGCGCTAAGTCGTTGTCCAAAAATAACTTCCCGATCCTGCTTGCCCTGTTGACCGTCTTCTGCGTTCCAGCAAGAGTTACATAACGCTGCTATGCGCCCCTTGCTGCGTCTTGAATACGAACAACATCGCTGCGCGATATCGGTAAGTTATTATTGGACAACTCCTAAGCTCGCGAAGAAAAACCCTTTGCGTTCTTTGCGTCTTGGCGAGAGACAAAGATTCCTTTCATGCTTAGACAGACTGAGACTTGGTCTCGCTAATAACCCTTATACTCCACCTAATAAAAGGCGCGCATGTTATAATGTGCGCCTTTTTTAATTGCATCACTTTAACGCTTTCGAGGATTACATCAGCATGCCAAGCATGATCAACAAGCGAACCGTCATGACCCTGTTCTCCGACCCGGAGTGCATCTACAGCCATCGTGTGCGCATCGTGCTTGCCGAGAAAAATATCACCGTCGACATTCTCGATGCCGACCCTCTCAATCTGCCTGAAGATGTCACCGACGTAAATCCCTACGGAACACTGCCGACCCTGATAGATCGGGATCTGTCACTCTATGATTCACGCATTATCATGGAGTACCTGGATGAACGCTATCCTCACCCTCCCCTGCTGCCGATTGATCCCGTCTCACGCGCAACGACACGCATCTATCTGCACCGTGTCGAGAAAGATTGGTACACACTGGTCGACATTATTATCAAAGGCGGAAAACCGGCAGCCAGAGCGCGCAAGGAGCTCAAAGAGTCTCTGCTGGCGGCCGGACCGGTACTGGCTGCAAAACCATGGTTCATGAGTGATGATTTCACATTAGTGGATACTACCATTGCTCCTCTCTTATGGCGGCTTCCGGCACTTGGAATCGAACTCAAGGGTGCAGGATCTGGCCAGGTGCTCGGATATGCAAAACGCCTTTTTGAACGCCCATGTTTTGGCAAAAGCCTCACAGAAGAAGAGAAAGAACTGCGTAAGTGACCTCTACACGCCCCTACCTGATCCGTGCATTCTACGAGTGGATTGTTGATAATGATTTGACGCCGCATCTGCTAGTGAATGCCGAACAGGAGCATGTCACCGTCCCACATCAGCATGTCGAGAATGGGAAGATTGTGCTGAATATCAGTCCATCCGCTGTCAAGGCGCTTGATCTGGGCAACGACTGGATCTGCTTCAACGCCCGCTTTGGCGGAAAATCTCTGGATATCGGGCTTCCGCCGGATGCTGTACTGGGAATCTACGCCCGCGAGAATGGCCAGGGAATGCTGTTCCAGGAAGAGCAGCCGGAGAGTGATCCACCGCAAACGTCCGCTCCGAACACCAGCCCAAAAAACAGTTCACGGCCTCAATTAAAAGTCATCAAATAGATATTCATACGTCGTCTCCAAACAACCTGGAATATTTTATATTCATTCTTCAATAAGAGAAAAATATGCAGGATATCGAACACAAAGCATCACAGATCCGCCTGGTCATCTTTGATGTCGACGGCGTATTGACAGACGGCAGTCTCTTCATCGGTGACGATGGCCAGGAGTACAAGGCTTTTAACTCCAAGGATGGGCTGGGGATGTCGCTGTTACAGCAAAGCGGCGTACAAATTGCCATCATTACTGCGCGCAGCTCCGAAGTCGTCAAAATCCGCATGCAAACCCTGGGAGTCAAATTCGTTTTTCAGGGACGCAAGAATAAAATTTCAGCTTATGAGGAGTTGAAACAGGAGACCGGATTCACAGATGCGCAAATCGCCTATGTCGGCGACGACCTGATCGATCTGCCCGTCATGCGGCAGGTCGGGCTCGCAATTGCAGTGAAAGATGCGCACCCGCTGGTGACGCAGCATGCGCACTGGCAGACTCCCTCCACAGGCGGACGCGGCGCCGCACGTGATGTCAGTGAAATGATCTTGCAGGCCCAGGGAACCTTTGAATCAAGTCTAACTACATTTCTCTCATGAAGAGCTGGCTGGGTCTCATTCTGCTGATAGCTGTCATGCTGGCAGTCGACAGCTATGTCACTCATCTGGATCGGCAAATAAATTCACCAGTTGCCCGGCAGCATTCTTATCAGGATTATCCCGATATCCGTGTACGTAATTTGCAACTTACCCATGCAGATGCCAGCGGCCATCACTTGCACCATCTTATCGCAGACGAACTACGCCATTACATCAATAGAACGACTGAGCTGGACAACATTAGTCTGATGATGACTCCCGCTGATGCCCCCAACTGGTATACACAGACTGACCATGGCTGGATCGATCAAAAAAACAAACTCCTGATGCTCTACGGCTCTGTCTTTCTAAAACAGGCAGCAAGTGATAGCTCCACTGCTATCGAGACTATCAGCAGGGACATGATGATAGATTATCAAAACGGGCTGGCTTACAGCATGGCGTCTGCAACAGTTCTGAATGGCGGCCACCTGCTCTCCGGAACCGGCCTGGACATCCACATGAGACAACCGGTTCAGGTCCGTATTCTCTCAAATGTGAGCGGTTCCCATGTCATTGAATAAGAGACCCAAGAAAGCTCTGATCGAATCGCTTCGCGCTTCAATCAGAACTCCCTTTCAAGTTTTTCCATGGGGGAAGCGTCAATTATCAATAGGTTATAGCTGGTTTTCGCTATTCCCTTCCCCCAAACCCCCATCCCTTCGATTGATTCGGGGTTTTCCCAAGCTGCTCTCTCTTTGTCTCACTCTCATGTTGTTTGCTTCAACGCAACTTCACGCAGAGGTGAAACTGCCGGTCAATATCTCTGCGGACAGTGTCGAGCATGATGATGCGACTGCCTCTATCCTCTACAGTGGCAACGTCAAGCTGACACAGGGCGACATCTCGCTCTTGTGTGATCAGCTGCAACTCTCGCGTGACAAGGAGAGTAACAGCCTGATCACTGCGACAGGCAGTCCCGTCATCTTTCAGCAGTCAGGAGTCGATGGCGTCACTAAAGGAAAAGCCGCTGTTGTCACCTACCATGTAAAGGAGCGATTGCTGCATCTCGAGGGAGAGCCGCTGCAATTCCATCATCAGGATAATGCAGGGAGCCACACCAGTGGGGATGCGCTGTCTGCAGATTACGATATGATCAATGAGCGCCTCAAAATGAGCGGCTCGCCTCTTCGCATCAAGCACACAAAAAAGGGCGACGGCAATAAACCCCCTCTCACCGGCAAAGCCCGCAACCTTGACTATGACATAAAAAAGGAGCAACTGATCATGACCGGTGACGCCCGGATTGAACAGGATGGCAGCAAGCTCATCAACGACAGGATAATTTTTGATTTAAAACAGATGACTGCCATTGCAGGAAAAAAAGCAAATGCCAGTGAGCGCGTGCATACGACCATTCGGCTCGAGGAGCAGTAGTGCTCCATCAATGCAATATTTTCGGGCTCAGCGCTCCTGTGGTGTTTCGCAGCAAGGCGCAGTACGCAGGGAATGGCCGCCCCCTTTCCAAGTGCTGCAACGCCGCTGCGGGACACCACAGGAGCGCCCTGCGGGTGAGCTTGTCAGCGTCCATGGACTGCGTTACGCCTCTTGGCAAGGGAATTGGCGAGACGCGCCTTGCCATGAACGCTGACAAGCTCACTGAGCCCGAAAATATTACGTTGATGGAGCATTAGCCCATGGGAAAGCTCAGCGCCACTAAACTGTGCAAGCAGTACCACAAGCGCATGGTCATCAAAGATGTCACCATCGAGGTCTCACGCGGCGAGGTTGTCGGTCTGCTGGGGCCCAACGGCGCCGGTAAAACCACCAGTTTTTACATGATCGTCGGCCTGGTGCCTGTCGATTGCGGCAGGGTCATGCTGGGTGATAAAGATATCACGCAAATGCCCATTCATCGCCGTGCAAATCTTGGCATCGGATATCTCTCCCAGGAGCCTTCGGTATTTCGCCGCATGAGCGTTGAAGATAACCTGCTGGCAATTCTGGAGTTGCGTCGTGAACTCGAAAAACACCAGCGCAAGGAGATCTGCGATAGCCTGCTAAAACAATTTGGACTCTCTGATCTGCGCAGTAATCTGGCAATGAGTCTGTCAGGTGGAGAGAGGCGTCGTCTTGAAATCGCCCGCTCATTGACCATGGAACCCTCCTACATCCTGCTTGATGAACCTTTTGCCGGCATCGATCCGATTTCCGTCACAGATATCCAGAATATTATCAGGAAGCTATCTTCAGAAGGCATCGGCATTTTGATCACCGATCACAATGTGCGCGAAACACTCGGCATCTGTGATCGCGCCTATATCATCAACGCAGGCGAGGTTCTGGCGCATGGAGAGCCACAGACATTACTGAATAATCCGGATGTTCGCGAAGTCTATCTCGGACATGACTTCCAGATGTAATGACAAAGAGCAGCAATGCCCTCAATACAACCGTTCAAAAGTCCGTGAGAGACCCGCTTATTCAATGTACGGACTTTTCACGAAATCACAAAGAGTTGAGGTAAGTCAGTAGCAAAACTTGCTGTTTCAGCTAAAATAATATTAACTAGCAAACATGAACAACCTACGATACCAGTGAAGCAAAGCCTTCAAATCCGTCTTAGTCATCAATTGACCATGACTCCGCAACTGCAACAGGCCATACGTTTGTTGCAACTCTCAACTCTGGAGCTGGATGCTGAGATTCAACAGGCTCTTGAAGAGAATTTAATGCTGGAAGTCGATGAAGAAATCGATGAAGAAGTCGAGGAGCAGCTATCAACAGCGGAGAGTGTTGACGAAACTGTCGATACATCCACCCAGGAACTCAATACAGCCGCCGACAACATCCCCGATGAACTCCCGGTCGATGCCGACTGGTCATCGATCTATGACACGCCGGCGCCACGCAGCCGCGACGCATCACAGGAATCAGAGTGGGATATCTCATCGATTGCAGCAGAGACAGGGCTGCGCGATCATCTGCTATGGCAAACCTGCCTCGCCTCCTTCACTGATATCGAACAGCAGATTGCCGAAGTCATCATCGATGAGATCGATGATGACGGTTTTTTTAACGGGGAGACCCGTATCACCTCGGAGAGTTTTCACTCTGAGCTGATAACCCCCCAACTGGTCGAGGATGTTCTGAAAAGGATTCAAGACTTCGATCCAGCCGGGGTTGGCGCTCGCGACTTGCGTGAAACCCTGATCATTCAACTCCATCAATTAGCTGCAGATACCCCCCTGCGCGGCAAAGCCATCTCCCTGCTCGAAAACTGGTTCGATCTCCTGGCTGAAAACAACACGCTCATGCTGCGCCTGCGCACAGGGCTGGACAAGGAGGCGTTGAAAGATGTTTTGACGCTGATTCGTTCGTGCAATCCCCGCCCGGGGGAGAGCATCTCGACAAAGAGCTATGACTACATCGTTCCGGACGTCACAATAATTCGCCACAATGACCGCTGGGTTGTCGAGAGCAACTCCGAAAACGCACCTGCTCTGCGCATCAATGCCGGTTATGCCGGCCTGATTAAACGCGGTGACCGCAGCCATGACAACCAGTTGATGCGGGATCATCTTCAGGAGGCCCGCTGGCTGTTGAAAAGTCTGCAAAGCCGCCGCGAGACCCTGCTGAGGGTGGCGCAAAGCATCATTAGCCGACAGCAGGCCTTTCTTGACAGGGGAGCTGAAGCCATGAGACCCATGGTAATGCGGGAACTGGCTGAAGAGCTGGAGTTGCATGAATCCACAATTTCCCGCGCTGTAACAAACAAGTATATGCTGACACCCCGCGGTATCTTTGAGTTTAGATATTTCTTTTCCAGCCACGTTGGAAATGAAGCTACAGGGAATCACTCATCAACAGCTATTCGCGCCAGAATTAAAAAAATGATTCATTCAGAAGAGCCTGGCAGGCCGTTGAGTGACAATAGCATTACCACTCTGCTGAAAGAGCAGGGTATCTCCATTGCCCGTCGCACCGTGGCAAAATATCGCGATTCGATGTCAATTCCGTCATCGTGTGACCGCAAACGCATGATCTAGTTTTTCTACGGGAGAAGGGTTGCAATTCAATGAGTTATCACGGACACTTTCCAGGCTCTTCCCCCGAACCCCATCCTATCGATTTTTTCATAGGTTCATGACAACAAGAGGAGAACAATATGCAAGTCAATCTAACTGGTCGTCACATGGAAATCACTGATTCCATACGCAATTATGTAAACAGTAAATTTGAAAAACTGGAACGGCATTTTGACAGTGTTACCCGGGTCAATGTCATTCTGAGCATTGAAAAACAGCGCCAGATGGCTGAAGCCAACTTCCACGTCAGTGGACAGGATATCTTTGCAGACATTGAAGACGAAGATATGTATGCCGCCATCGACGGTCTGGTTGACAAACTCGACCGCCAGTTAATGAAATACAAAGAGAAGCTGCAGAGTCACCGTTAATGACCATTCCTCCCTCACTACTCAACGGAAACGGCATCATACTGGATGCCATTCCCGGCGAGAAAGACGAAATCCTGGACAAAATCGCAGCCTTGCTGGAAGATCCGGATGCTTCGCCGCAGACCATTGTCAATAAGCTCCGCGCACGGGAAGAGCTGGGGAGCACCGCTCTGGGATATGGAATAGCACTCCCCCATGCACGCTTGCAGGGCATCCGTACCCCGAGAGCTGTCTTCGTTCGCCTTGCTCAGGGCGTTGATTTTGATGCTCCGGATGAAGATCCTGTCGACATTATCTTCGCAATGCTGGTGCCGGCTGGAGAAAACGAGGAGTATTTACGTCTGCTGGCCGCATTGGCAAAGATGTTTAACAATCAGGAGATCCGTAATCAGTTGCGCTCCGCCTCCACACAGGAGGAGATTTTTTCTATTCTCACCGGCATCCAGCAGCGCAAAAGCGCATGAGCCGATCAACCATCGGAAGCTTCATCCAGGCCGTTGCCCAGCGCCTTGAGATCAGCTGGGTAGCCGGGGTCGACGGCAGTGACAAGCTCCTTCTGGATGAGGAGGAGAGCAGCCGCGAGCAGACACTGGTAGGCTCTCTTAACTTCATCCATCCGAATCGTATCCAACTGATCGGCCATGCTGAACTGGGTTATCTGGACAGGCTCGCAGGCAGAACCCGTGCGGACACCGTCCGGCAACTCTTTATCCCGGAGCCAGCCGCCGTTATCTGCACCGATGGCATAGATGTCCCCGGCTATCTGATCGAGGCGGCCAACAGTACGCAGACGCCACTGCTGGCAAGTCCGGAAGATGACCAGCGTGTGCTTAACAATCTGCAATATTTTCTTGCCCAGGAACTTGCAGAGCGTGAAACCATGCATGGGGTTTTCCTTGAAGTTCTGGGAATCGGAGTGCTGTTGACCGGCATGGTTGCAGTCGGCAAGAGTGAGCTCGCTCTGGAGCTGGTTGCCCGCGGCCATCGCCTGATTGCAGATGACGCACCTGAATTTGCGCGTATCGCACCGGATATTGTCAGCGGTAGCTGTCCGCCTCTATTGCAGGATTTTATCGAAGTACGCGGACTTGGATTGCTCAATGTTCGCAGTATGTTTGGCGATACCGCAATCAAGCGCAGCAAATACCTGCGCCTGATTATTCATCTGGCGCGGCTTGATGACGAGAGCCTCGCAAAGATGGACCGCCTCACCGGAAGCTACTCCACACGCAATGTCCTGGGACTGGAGATTCCATTGGTGACCATCCCCGTCGCGCCGGGACGCAACATGGCAATACTGATGGAGACAGCAGTGCGCAACTATATCCTGCGCCAGGGGGGATATGATGCCAGCGAGGACTTCGTCGCCCGCCAGAGAATCGCTATCGAAGAGACCGCAGCAGAGGAAGATGGCTAAAAAGTTGGCAGGACTCTAATCGAGCCATTACCTGTTGCAAGCATTATTGACTGTAATCAGTGGTTTTTTTGTTTTTACTGCAAACTGCCAACTGAAGACTGCAAACTTTCTGTTAAGGAAACTCTTTCAGATACTCTGCCATCTCCCCTGGCTCCACCTCCTCGCACCACGGGAGCACACCAAGCAGCGGCGCATCGATGCGCGCTCGTAAAGTATTGATAATCTCATCCATCGCCTCTACGCGGGGCTGCAGCTGATTTGCTACCCAGCCGCCAAACTCCAGCCCTGTCGATTTGATCGCAGATGCTGTCAACAGCGCATGATTGATGCAGCCAAGCCGCAAGCCAACGACCAGGATAACCGGCAGTTCCAATCTGCACGCCAATTCAGACAACAACGTGTCACTATCTAACGGCACCTCCCAGCCTCCAACTCCTTCAACCACCACCCTCTCCGCTGCCTCTTCAAGACCCCTGCAGAGTGAGACGATCTTTGCAACACGGATCGACTCGCCACTGCGTGCCGCGGCGATATGCGGTGCAATCGCCGGCTCAAAGGCGTAGGGGTTGACTTTTGAGTAGGGCAATCCGTTTGAGCAAGCCTGCATGATTACCACTGCATCACTGTTGCGCAACCCTGCATCACCCGGTTCACACCCCGAGGCAACAGGCTTCATCCCTGCAACCTCAAAACCCCTGCGCTTGAACAACTCCATCACAGCCAGGGTAACAACCGTTTTCCCCACCCCGGTGTCCGTGCCCGTAACAAAATAGCCGCTCATCTCTTTTTCATCGTGGTCATCTGGCTGCGAAATAGAGACAAACTCTCCATTGGAATCATCGTGACCCCATCCTCTGTCACCTGTTGCGGCGCCCACGCATGCCCGTAAACGATCTCCCAGGTCGAGGGAATGCGCCCCTCATCACGATACTGTTCGTAGGCATCCCGAAACTGCTGCATGCGTCCTTTGCCTGTCAACCCCCGGCTGCGGCCGGTTGCAGCATTTTGCGCGCCGATGCTCTTGATATCCTGCATCAGCTGATCGACGCTCTCATAGGTCATGGTGATCTGCTCCGCATCGATGACCGGCTCGGCAAACCGTGCTTCGACCAGCATATCGCCAATATCATGCATATCCACAAAAGAACTCACGTGGGTCTCCCCGTCCACCTGCGCCCAGGCGCTGCGCAGCTCCTTGAGCGTATCCGGGCCGAAGGTTGTGAACATCAGCAGTCCACCCGGGCGCAATACCCGGCGAAACTCCGTGAAGGTCGAGGGGAGATCAGAGCACCACTGCAGCGCCGCATTGGAGTAGATGATATCGACAGAGTGAGGCGCCAGCGGCAGCTGCTCCAGGTCGGCGCACA
>JAUVEG010000283.1 GCA_030594925.1 Gammaproteobacteria bacterium | reverse complement strand
GTTGAGCTGGTGTGCATCGTCGACACCCGTGACCGTGGCATCCTGATTGCAAGAAACGAGAAGCGCACCCTGATGCTGCCCTCGTCACGCCTGTTCCACTGGCTCAAACGCGGTTTCGAGTTGTGGTATCTCAGGGAGTATCGATAGGTTTTAGGTTTTAAGAATCGTATTCCCTCTCCCTGGGGAGAGGGAATCCAGGGTGAGGGGGGTCTACAACAGCAACTTGATGGAGACACCAACGGATACCACCACCAGCAATGGCCGTATCAGGCGTGCTCCATGCCGTACTGCCAGGTGAGAGCCTGTATAGGCGCCGATCATCTGCCCGACAGCCATGGCAAGGCCGACGACCCACACAATCTTTCCACTCAGCAGAAACACCAGCAGCGCCACCAGGTTGCTGGTGAAGTTCAGTAGTTTTGTTCCTCCTATCGCCTGTGGAAGTGAATAGCCGAGCAGCAGCACAAACGCCAGCGTGAAAAAAGAGCCGGCGCCCGGCCCGAAAAAGCCGTCATAAAATCCCACGCTGAAGCCAATGACCAATGAGAAGGGCAGCAGATTGATACGCTGCGGGTGCTGGCGGCCATCCATGCGTGGCGAGAAGAAAAAGTAGAGCGCGAAGCAGATCAACAGCCAGGGGATGACCTGCGAAAGAAGATCACTCGAAAACTGTTGTACCAGCAGGGCGCCTGCAGCAGCTCCGAGCGCGGTAGAGACAACAGCGAGCAGCAGTTGCCGTGGTTTGATGAGCCCGTGGCGAATGTAATTGAGAGTCGCCGTGAAAGTTCCGGCTGTACCCTGCAATTTATTAGTGGCGAGCGCCTCGACAGGCGGCAAGCCTGCCCACAACAGGGCCGGCAGAGAGACCAAGCCACCGCCGCCTGCAATGGCATCGACAAAACCGGCGATGACGCCAATCAACAGCAGCAGTGGAAGTTCAGAGATGTATTCCACAGATCAATCACTGCGACTCAGGCTGAGGTTCGCCTTAGGGAAGCTCTGAATGAATCGATGGGATGGGGGTTTGGGGGAAGGGGCAACAAAAAGTGGGTCGTAAGCCATTGATATACGCCCCTTCCCCCATAGAGAAACTTGTAAGGAAGCTCTGAATGAAGCGCGTAGCGATTCATTCAGGGCTTTCTTAACACTGCTCCCACGGCAGACCATGAAAACGCCATCCACCGGTGGTGCTGCGATGGTGCTCATCATCCCGTTCTCCTTCAAATCCCTCTCCAATATGAAAGATATTATCCAGGCCGGCCTTCTTCAGTTTGACTCCGGCCACCAGCGAGCGTTTACCGCTGCGGCAGATCAGGATAATTGGTGCGGCGCCGCTTTCACTGCCAGCCTCTGCGCCGCCAAGCATCAGTTTTCTGACATCTGCCACAAAGTCAGGATTGATGTCCCAGTCAGGCTCATCAATCCAGGGGACATGCACAGCGCCAGTGGGATGACCGACAAACAGAAATTCCATGGATGAGCGCACGTCAACAAGAACAGCCCGTGGATCTTTCAGCAGCAGATCCCTGGCCCCCTGCGGGGTTAAATTATCAATTTTAGTCGTCATGCGAGGAACTATAGCAGGTCACTGCTCAACTATGAATGCTGATTGCAAAAAGAGCCTGAGAAGTGTGGTTATCTGATCAGCTGCGGCCTTGTCATGTTCGAGTGCAGACTATCATTCGTGTAATATGACCTATCTTGTATAACCTCTCAAATAATCCCGTGCAGGTTGTTCAACTCTCCTGAAGTCAGTCGTGTCAGCACAATATGAGCATACTCTCTCTGCTGTTCTCCTATAAAGGAGGTATCAATCGGAAGCTATACTGGCCGGCTCTGCCGGGGGTGTTGCTGCTGATATGGGGATTGTTCGCGATGGGATTACGTGAGCTGACCGTGATCCCTCTGCTCTCCATGACTGCGTTGCAGATCAAGCGCTGCCGTGGTCACCCTGGATTGTTCTGGTCTCATTGATCCCGATGGCGGTGATCATCTTCATGATCAATGTTGGCATTCCACAATCACTGTTTGCTTTGATACCTGTAATACAAGTGCTCTTTATGATCGTCGTTGGTATTCCAGGATCACGCATCCCTTATCAGGGGTATGGATTCAATGGAAAAGGAGATGCACTGAACAGCAATAGATTCAGAATCATAGAGTGTGCCAATTGTCAGACGAAAATCAGAGTTGTCTTTCCTCCGCCTGCAGGGGTTGGTAAATGCCCGCTCTGCCGGTATCGCTTCGTATTGAAGACGGATGAATTTGGCAATCTGATCATCTATTCACAGGGTGGTGCTGCCTGTCGTGACGGTGATATGAATAAAATAGCAACGTCTGAAGAGGCCTTCAGGATATTGGGGATAGAGATCCGTGAACTGGCGGATCGAAAGTCCAAGCAGATCAACAAGGCATATCGCTTTTTACGTCACACCAACTAATCAAACCGGGAAAAAATCTATGCTGACTAATAAACCCTGCATGCTGTTACTGGTGTTGAGTCTGCTGTTATTACAGTCAACGGCGGTGGCGCAAAGCTGCCAATCGGAGCGTGTGAGACTGCAGATGCTGGGAACCGGTGGCCCTGAACTACTCAATGAGCGCGCCTCCACAGGCTACCTGATCTGGCTGGATGACAAGGCTCGCATCATCGTCGATGCGGGGCCGGGAAGTCTGCAGCGATTCAAGCAAAGTGGAGCCAAGTATGAAGATATCAGGGCGATATTTTTCACCCATTTTCATGTCGATCACAGCGCCGACCTGGCCGCCTACGTAAAAGGGGGATTCTTCAGCGAACGCAACGTCAATCTGCCGCTCTACGGCCCGAGCGGCGATACATTCATTCTGTCGGCTGATGATTTTGTCAAAAAGCTATTCAGTGCATCAGAGGGTGTCTACCCCTACCTGAATCCAACTATCGACCCGCAGGCAAGCAGCGAATACAAACTGCAGCCGCATACCATACAGTGGTCCTACCGGGAGTTGGATAGCAAGGAGGTATAT
>JAUVEG010000316.1 GCA_030594925.1 Gammaproteobacteria bacterium | reverse complement strand
AAATATTCGAGAACAGCGACATCGCTGTGCATACCATCCATGTTGCCAGTTCGGCGCATGGCTGGGAGCGCCCCGATTTCAACACCGATGAACACCTTATCCTCTCGCATCGCACCAAACTGACTCTACGGGTTCCCAAAGAGAGCGCCACACAGATTCAGCAAAGTCTGCATGGCGCAACGCTTGATATCGACGGCTGCGAGCTCGTCATCGGCAAGGCAAAGAGCAAACCCATGAGTAAACAGGGAACCATCTTCTCCCGTTACATCCAGTGTCTCGAGGGTGAAGGTGAGGATGAAACCCGTTTTATGCAGCGCATGGCGGCAGAGCTCGAAAAGCTCGGCATCACCATCAAAAAAGCGCTGTGCGGGAAAACCACCCTGCTGCACACCCCGGACGATGAGATTCTGACCCGCAGCCTGATGCTTGCAGACCTGACTACAGAGGAGTCCGTCAAACTGCAGCACCATGGACTCGGCGGCGGCCGGGATATGGGCTGCGGCATCTTCATTCCTCATAAGGGCATAGATGCGGTGGAAAACATCGACAACGACGAGGGTTCTTGATGCATAGAGCATTAAGATCTCTCCTGCGTCGAGATGACAAACTGTAAACCTGAAAATGAAGGATGCCTGATTTCCCCATCAACTCCGTGCAGTGCCGGTAACCGGCACAATTCCACCACCCCGAGTGGGATATTTCCGTTATAACGCTTTTTTGCGTAGAATAATGCGCAGATTTTTCGTAGCAAATTAATCATTGTTAGTTCATCAGGAGAAAATAGTATGACTTATGAAGTTGACGGTACAACAATTGAAGCAGACGCAGACGGCTATCTCACCGATGCATCCGCCTGGAGCGAAGCAGTCGCAGCAGAAATTGCTAAAGCTGATGAGCTCGAGATGACCGATAAGCACTGGGACGTTGTCAACTACCTGCGCGATCAGTACATCAACAACGCTGGCGCCGAACCCAACGAACGCACCATCGCCAAAGACATCGGCAAAGTCTGGGGCAAAAAACCCAGCAGTAAAGAGATGTACACTCTCTTCCCCAATATGCCCAGCAAACAGGGGCGTAAAATCGCCGGCCTGCCGAAAAGCACCCGCAAAGGCGGATACTGAGGAGTTATTTAGAGATTCCTTAATCAACCGGTTTCACTCACTCCCCTCAGGGGAGTGAGTCGGGACGAATAAAAAAGCAGCTTCCGAGCTGCTTTTTTATTCGCTGATCAATAACCCTAACCACGAAAGTCACGAAAAGCACGAAAATAGAGACGGCGGGTTTTCGTGCTTTTCGTGACTTTCGTGGTTGAAAAAAATCCGGGTGCATTACTCGATTCCGATAAACTATATATAAACCACTCCAACACCTGCTACAGATGCTCACCTATCCTGATATCGACCCAGTTGCCTTCAGTCTCGGTCCACTTCAAGTCCACTGGTACGGAATCACCTACCTGGTTGCTTTCCTGCTTTTTCTGGCTCTCGGCAAATACCGCGCACGCAGCAAACCACAATTCGGCTGGAAGGCCGACGAAATCGATGACCTGCTGCTCTATGGCGTGCTCGGCGTGGTTGCCGGCGGGCGCATCGGTTACATCCTCTTCTACGGACTGGGTGATATTGCGCAGGATCCGCTGAGGATATTCCGCATCTGGGAAGGCGGCATGTCATTTCACGGCGGCATGCTGGGCGTATTTGTGGCTCTGTGGCTCTATGGCAAACGCACGCAGCGCACATTTTTCCAGGTCTCGGATTTTGTCGCCCCGCTGATACCCCCCGGTCTGCTTGCCGGACGTATCGCCAACTTCATCAATGCAGAATTGTGGGGCGGACCGACTTCGCTGCCGTTCGGCATGCAGGTTGCGTGCGACAAGGCTGGTGATTTATGCCAACGGGTTGGAACCGGTATCGATTCGACCATGTCAGTACCAGTGCATCCCAGTCAACTCTACGAGGCCGGTCTGGAGGGAGTACTGCTATTCCTGATTCTGTGGTTCTATTCATCCAAACAGCGCCCGCTGATGGCTGTTTCCGGGCTCTTTCTGCTGGGGTATGGCGTGTTTCGCTTCGCCATCGAGTTCGTGCGCATGCCGGACGCCCATATCGGCTACCTGGCCGGCGGCTGGCTCACCGTTGGCATGCTGCTGACTGCGCCGATGATTCTCATCGGCCTGCTCTTCATGGCTATCGCCTACACTCGACACAGGCAAACAGCATGAAACAGTATCTGGATCTTTGCGAGCGCATCATTCATGAAGGCCAGTGGGTCGAGAACCGGCGCACCGGCAAGCGCTGCCTGACGGTCATCAATGCAGATCTGACATACAACGTAGCTGGCAATGAGTTCCCCCTGGTCACCACACGCAAGAGCTACTGGAAATCGGCCATTGCGGAGTTGATCGGCTATCTGCGTGGTTACAGCAGCGCCGCTGACTTTCGCGCCCTGGGAACCAAAACCTGGGACGCCAACGCGAATGACAACGAGGCGTGGCTGAACAATCCCTGTCGCAAGGGAGAAGATGACATGGGGCGTGTCTACGGCGTTCAGGGACGCAGCTGGCAAAAGCCTGATGGCGGCGCCATCGATCAACTTCGCAAGATAGTGGATGACCTCTCCAACGGCATCGATGATCGTGGAGAGATTCT
>JAUVEG010000241.1 GCA_030594925.1 Gammaproteobacteria bacterium | reverse complement strand
ACCGGTGCGCAGTCCGACGCCAAAACACTGGTTGAACTGGCTCACAAACATGACTGCCTGACTATCGTCGACGCCGTGACTTCACTGGGCGGCACGCCGATACTGGTCGACGAGTGGGGCATCGATGCCATCTACTCCGGCACCCAGAAGTGCCTCTCCTGCGTCCCCGGACTCTCACCAGTCAGTTTCGGCGAGCGGGCCATTGAGGTCATACAAAACCGCAAAACGAAGGTTCAGAGCTGGTTTCTCGATCTGAACCTGGTGATGGGTTACTGGGGCTCCGATGGCCAGCGCACCTACCATCATACGGCCCCGGTCAATACCCTCTATGCTCTGCACGAATCGCTCGTGCTGTTGCAGCAAGAGGGGCTTGAGAATGCATGGCAACGTCATCAGCATAATCATCTGGCGCTGAAGGCGGGGCTTGAATCGATGGGGCTCTCTCTTATCGTGCCCGAGGATGAGCGTCTGCCACAGTTGAATGCAGTCTCAATTCCCGAAGGGATCGATGATGCCGCTGTTCGACTCCGTCTGCTGAATGACTACAATCTGGAGATTGGCGCCGGCCTGGGACCGCTTGGCGGAAAAATCTGGCGCATCGGCCTGATGGGTTATGCCAGCAATAGCAAGAACGTCATGCTGTGCATCACAGCACTCGGCAGCGTACTGCGTGACATGGGGTATGAAGCATCTCTGGACGATGCGCTGGACGCTGCATACAGCGTCTTGAGTAGATAAGTTTTAGGTTTTAGGTGATAAGTTTTAGGTTTGTAACTATCCAGCATCTTCAAAAAAGCGTAAAACAGTCACTGCTATTGGGTGTATCTGCAAGAAACGTTGGAGGCATGGCCGTTCCTTTGCATCCTTGCAATCACGGCATTTGCACATCCGTGTACGGCAGATGCAATATTTTGCCTACGCCATACATGGATGTATCAGTGTCGTGTGAGGCAGGATGCCGGAAGCGACCATGGATGTATTCACGACGTTTTCTTGAGGATATATCCAATAGCAGTGACGCTCCCGAATGCGCTGAATAGTTACTTAGGTTTTAGGTTTTAGGTTTGATGAGGAAGAGCCGGCATTTCACCAGGGGCGGTCGCATGCTACTGCTTGCTGCTGCCTTCGGTGTGCTGGTTGGCAGCTACTATCTTGGGAACATGTACCAGCGAAGCAAGGTTGCGAGTGAGAGCATCGCGATGCTGTATACCCCTGCTAAAACGATTGCCCCCTTCTCACTGGAGAGAGCGGATGAAACCGGCCTGAGCAACGCGGATCTGAAAGGCCACTGGTCGCTGTTCTATTTTGGCGACAGCTACTGCACTGACCTCTGTCCCGCCGCGATGGGGAATATTGTCAGGCTCTACAACCGGCTTGCGATCAACCCTGAAATTCAACAATCGCTGAAGTTCATCTTTGTTTCGCTGGATCCACTGCGGGATACACCCGAACGTCTGCGCTCTTACGTCACAGGCTACCATCCCGGTTTCACCGGCGTCTCCGGTAGTGAAGAAGCAGTAGAGGCTCTTGCAAGGGAGTTTTCGATCTATTACAAACAACAGGAGCCTGATCAGGAGGGTAACTACCGCATCGATCACGGTGTGACGCTCTCCCTGGTCAATCCGCAGGGTAAGATAGCCGCCTACTTTATCGATCTGACAAACTCCGAACACCTCGCCACCGACATTCTGAATATCATTAAACCATGACTACTCCAGCGAATAATGACACTCCCTCATGGCCACAACAGCTGCTGACTGCTGTAATGCCACTACTGCCGCATCATCTGCTCTCAGCCATGATGTATGCTGTTGCCCGCAGCGAATGGAAACCTCTCAAGAGCAGAATCATTCGCTGGGTTGTCAAACATTATGATGTGGATCTCAGCGAAGCTGTGATCAAGGATGTAGATCTCTATCCGAGCTTTAACGCATTTTTTACCCGCCAGCTGGAGAGTACAGCGCGTCCTATTGCCAGCGGGAAAAATGACATTGTCAGTCCGGTCGACGGCGAGGTAAGTCAGGCTGCGCCGATAGCACAGGGACGCATGATCCAGGCAAAAGGCCGCGACTACTCACTACTGGAGTTGCTGGGGGGTGACGAGAGACTCGCCGCCCTGTTTGAAGAGGGAAATTTTGCAACCATCTACCTCTCCCCCAGGGACTACCACCGCATCCATATGCCGATGGATGGTCATCTGAGAAAAATGAGCCATGTTCCAGGGCGACTTTTCAGTGTCAGCCAGTATACGACCGAGTCTGTGCCCAATCTGTTTGCGCGCAATGAACGTGTGATCAGCCTGTTTGACACGGATGCCGGTCCAATGGCCATGATCCTGGTGGGAGCAATCTTCGTCGGCAGTATGGAAACGGTGTGGGACGGAGTCGTGACGCCGGTAAGACATCGCGTCAGCAGCTGGGAATACGCGCCTCAATCAGAGCGGCAGCTGACCTTGCACAAGGGCGAAGAGATGGGACGATTCAACATGGGATCGACGGTGATCCTGCTGTTTCCCAAAGACCGCGTCGCATGGGACGAGTCCATGACAAATGGTGAAAGTCTCAAAATGGGAGCGCGTATCGGCGGGAGATTGGCTTCCGCAAGAGTAACATCTTGATAACTCCGCGCCAAAAGTCAGACTATCATCTCTTTTCATCGTGGCCAGTCTTCCCACCGCGAAGAGCGCAGTCTTATTGAGATGTTATCCGGATCATAAGAGATGCGGTGAATTCATTCACTATTTTCTCTACCCTTGATTTCAAATTCCAGCTCGTCCGCTGGCCGGCTGACTTTTACACTGCCTCCTGAAGAGAGCTTTCCAAACAGCAGCTCTTCGGCCAACGGCTTTCTGATTTTCTCCTGGATCAGCCGTTCCATCGGGCGTGCACCCATTTTCGGGTCATAACCCTCTTTGGCAAACCACTCCCTAACCTCCTGCCCGACCGATAGAGTGACATCTTTCTCTGCCAGCTGCTGCTCCATTTCAAACAGGAATTTGTCAGCCACTTTGCTGATGGAGGCTTCGTCCAGAGCGCCAAACTGCACCACGGCATCGAGCCTGTTGCGAAACTCCGGCGTGAAATATTTTTTCAGCGCCTCCATGCCGTCACTGGAGTGGTCCTGCAGTGTGAAACCAATGGACGCCCGGCTCATCTCCTGGGCTCCGGCATTGGACGTCATGACCATCACAACATTGCGGAAATCCGCCTTGCGGCCGTTGTTATCCGTCAGAGTTCCATGATCCATGATCTGCAGCAGCAGGTTAAAGACATCAGGATGCGCTTTCTCTATCTCATCGAGCAACAACACAGCGTGC
>JAUVEG010000315.1 GCA_030594925.1 Gammaproteobacteria bacterium | reverse complement strand
AATGTTTTGATATTGGCCGGTGATTGACCGCACCACATTCCGTTACAGAACATCACCAGGGTTTTTGCATCCGAGTAATCAAACACTTTGCTGGTGTCTCCCTCTGCGAGAGCTTCATCGACTGAAAATTCATCTGCACCTTGTGCCAGTTTAGCGCCAAATCTCCCAGTCAGAATTTTTATAATATTTTCTGTGGTAGCGCCGCTTTTCGGCCTGATTTTTGTCCAGGGGATATTGGTAGCGCCGGGAATGGTTCCACGCGCAACCCAATCCGGTGTGCGTGAGTCAATCACCAGAATGGAGCCATCTTCGTCAGCCATTTTTTTTATGTAATCGATGATCTCGAGTTCAGCAATGGTATCGACGCCTGGAGCAACAACCATTGGCTGAATACAGAAAGGAGGGCAGTTGCGGGATGTTAATGCAAAATTTGGATTGATGGTGTTGAGCGTCTCCTGGTTTCGCATAATGGTGAGCTTTTTTCCATCATGGGTGAACTCAACTTTTTTTATATCGTGGCTGATGCCAACGCTGATGTCATCTCCTGCAGATACGCCGGAACTGAATAGACTAAGAAGTAATGCAGTAGTGGCGGTTGATGCAATGCAATGAGTGATTTTCATTGTGTTTCTCCTTCAGTGATTTTGGTTTCAGATGATGCATTATTTGTTTTTTAAGAATATCAATTCCACAGTAAATTAGTCAAGATATCTCTGGAGCCTGTCCGGGAATAGAGCGTGGTTGTAGGGTGGATAAGCGACAGCGCATCCACCATTTGGATCACATTTATTGAGCATTAGAGCCACTTTGAATCCTGATTTATGGTTTAATGCGCGTCATGTATCAGCCCTACGAATATTTTCTTGGTTTCCGCTATACGCGGGCCAAACACAAAGATCACTTCATCTCTTTTATCTCTCTGGCTTCCATGGTCGGCATCATGATCGGCGTGATGGCGCTGATCGTGGTGCTGTCGGTAATGAACGGTTTTCATAAAGAGATTCGTGAGCGCATCCTCGGCATGGTTTCACATGCGACCATCACCTCAACCGAGGGGGGACTGCAGAACTGGCCGGAGGCAATGGAGCTCGCAAAGCAGCATCCTGATGTGGTCGCAGCTGCTCCCTATGTAGAGTCCCAGGTGATGCTGGTGAATGGCCAGCTTGTCTCCGGCGCCATGCTACGCGGCATTGATCCGCAACAGGAGTCGGCTGTGGCGAATGTGGGCGAGCATATGAACAGCGGTTCGCTGGATGATCTCGAGGCAAAAGGTTATAACATCGTGCTGGGAGTCGAGCTGGCTCGTAATCTGGGTGTCGCAGTGGGGGAGAAGGTCACAGTAATTACTCCCCACGCAATGATTACACCTATCGGCACCATGCCGCGTCTCAAACGTTTTACGGTTTCAGGTATCTTTGAAGTCGGCATGGGAGATTTTGACACCGGTGTGGCGCTGGCGCACATGCGTGATGTGGCAAAATTGAACCGTCTCGGTGATGCGGTAACCGGCGTGCGTCTCAAAGTCAAAGATCTCTATGATGCGCAGCGTATCTCCTATGAACTGGCGAACCAGATGGAGGATTATTACTATGTCAGGGACTGGTCGAGTTATCGCCGCAACTTTTTTGAAGCACTGGCCACAGAGAAGCGCATGATGGGTTTTATTCTTTTTCTGATCGTGCTGGTGGCTGCGTTTTCAGTCATTATCGCAATGATAATGGTGGTGACTGAAAAACAGAGCGACATTGCCATCCTGCGCACCCTGGGGGCCTCTTCCGCTAGTATCATGAAGATCTTTCTGGTGCAGGGGACAACCATCGGCACCTTCGGGGTTCTGCTTGGGGTCATTTCAGGCATCCTGCTTGCCGTCAATGTTGAATCCATCGTTTCAGCACTGGAATCCGCCCTGGGTTTTCAGGCCATCAATCCCGACCTCTATTACATCAGCAGGCTGCCCTCCGATGTCCACTGGCAGGATGTCACGTTGATTGCCTCCTTTGCCTTTGTTATCACCATACTGTTTGCGCTTTTCCCGGCGTGGCGGGCGTCAAAAGTGCAGCCTGCGGAGGCATTGCGCTATGAGTGATATCATCCTCTCATGCCGTGATCTGGTGCGTACATTCTCAGACGGGGAACTCTCCGTCGAGGTGCTTAAAGGTGTTTCGCTGGATGTCAAAAAAGGTGAGAGCCTGTCGATTATCGGCAGCTCCGGATCGGGCAAGAGCACCCTGCTGCACTGCCTTGGCGGTCTCGATCAGCCGACTTCGGGTGAAGTGACGCTTGCAGGGGAAAATCTCTTCACCATCAAGGAGAGAGTGCGCAACCGCTTGAGAAACCGTTCGCTGGGATTTGTTTATCAATTTCACCACCTTCTGCAAGAATTGACAGCACTGGAAAATGTGGCTATGCCGCTGCTGATCCGCGGTGTCGATAAACACCAGGCTGCGGAAAAGGCGCAATACTGGCTGCATGCGATCGAGATGGATCACCGCGCCGGGCATCGGCCCTCACAGCTCTCCGGAGGCGAACGCCAGCGCGTAGCGCTGGCCCGGGCGCTGTCAGGCGAGCCGCAATGCGTACTTGCCGACGAGCCCACCGGCAATCTGGACCGCAAGAATGCAGACAGAATTTACGAGCTGATGCTGAAGTTGAC
>JAUVEG010000253.1 GCA_030594925.1 Gammaproteobacteria bacterium | reverse complement strand
TCTGTCGCTGGTCTACGTCCTGTCGATGGCGGTCACCTATACGCTTGCCGGTATCGCTGCTGCCAAATTTGGCGGTAATATCCAGGTTGCATTGCAGCATCCGGTCGCACTGGTGCTGTTTGCCATGCTGTTCGTGGCGCTGGCTTTCTCCATGTTCGGTTTCTTTGAACTGCAGCTTCCTTCACGCCTGCAGAGCAAGCTCACGGATGTCAGCAATCATCAAAAACAGGGCAGCCTTGTCGGCGTCGCCATCATGGGATTTCTATCCGCGCTGATCGTCGGCCCCTGCGTCGCGCCTCCGCTGGCTGCCGCGCTGGCGTATATCGGCACCACCGGGGACGTGGCGCTAGGCGGTACGGCCCTGTTTGTGATGGCAATGGGCATGGGTGTGCCGCTGCTGCTGATCGGTGTCTCGGCCGGCAAACTGCTGCCCAAAGCGGGTGGCTGGATGGATACCGTCAAGGCGGTGTTCGGCGTGGTAATGCTGGGTATCGCAATCAGCATGCTGGAGCGTCTGGCACCAACCTACCTGCCGGTCTATGTTCCCATGATCCTGTGGGGGCTGCTGCTGGTGGTCTCCGCCATCTATATGGGTGTGCTGGAGCCGTTGACAAAAGATGCTTCGGGCGGGCGCAAGTACTGGAAAGGGATTGGCGCCGGAATGTTGATTTACGGCACGGTGATCCTTATCGGCGCATCCATGGGCAACAGTGATCCGCTGCAGCCGTTGACCAGCGTCGAAAAAGTGCACTTCAAACAGGTCACCACGGTGAATGAACTGCAGCGGGAGCTGCAGCAGGCAAAAAAACAGGGCAGGGGCGTTATGGTTGATTTCTATGCCGACTGGTGCGTCTACTGCAAGACCATGGAGAAGATTGTATTTCCTGATGCCCGGGTGCAGAAGAGTATGCAGGGGCTGTTGCTGCTGCAGGCCGATGTCACCTCCAACCAGGAGTTGTTGAGCCATTTTGGTTTGACGGCGCCGCCAACGATTCTGTTCTTTGGTCCTGATGGTGAGGAGTTGTGCGATTACCGCCTGGTTGGTGACGTCACTGTTCCGCAACTGGTAGAGCAACTCAAGCGGGCCTTTCCATGATATTGCGCTATCTGCTCTATTCACTGATGCTTGGCATTGTTGCCTCGATTGTCGGCGCCGTCATCGCAGTACAGCATCATCCCGAACGCTTTACGAATTTCATGGGAATGGATCAGCAACTGCTCAAGCGCGTTCCCCAGTTCCAGCTTGAGGATATCGATGGCAAGCTGCACACCTACACCGAGTGGAACGGCAAGATACTGGTGCTCAATTTCTGGGCGACCTGGTGCCCGCCATGCCAGGAGGAGACGCCCGGTTTTGTGGAGCTGCAGCGCAAATACCGGGATCAGGGAGTGCAGTTTGTCGGTATCGCTATCGATGATGTCGACAAGGTGCGAGATTTCATGGACACCTTTGGCGTCAACTACCCGATGCTGATCGGCAATCTGCAGATTGTCGAGCTCTCGCGGGAGATGGGCAACCGTCTTGAAGCTCTGCCGTTCACGGTGATTGTCGATCGCCATGGCTATATCACCAAGCGCTATACACGCGGCCTGACGAAGCAGGATGTGGAAACCGTCATCACGAGTCTGCTGGGCAAGGATCACAATGCAGAAGAGTAATGCAGCATTGCAAAAAGCGGTGCATTGTTCGAGGCCGTGCAGGGTCAAGATTTGCTTTTCAGCGCCGCTGTGAATACGTCCCTGGTCGCTTCCAGCATCCCTGCCTCTGGCGACACTGATACATCCATGTATGACGTACGCTCTGATAAAACATCCCTGTTTAATACAGCCCTGAAAAGCAAATCTCAACCCTGCTAACCTGCAGAGAATTATTGATATGTCACAGAGTAACCTTTTCGTTGTCGTCGACGGCTCCTCCTACCTGTTTCGCGCCTTTCATGCACTGCCGCCGCTGACGAATTTCACGGGTGAGCCGACGGGCGCCATCGTCGGCGTCATCAACATGCTGAACAAGCTGCTTAGCGATCATCCGCCAAGCCATGTTGCGGTCGTTTTTGATGCGCCGGGCAAGACGTTCCGCAATGATCTCTATGCGGAGTACAAGGCGCACCGTCCGCCGATGCCGGATGATCTGCGTGTGCAGATCGAACCACTGCAGCAGATCATCAGGGATATGGGCCTGCCGCTGCTCATCGAAACCGGGGTGGAGGCGGATGACGTCATCGGAACCCTGGCAGCCGAGGCGACTCGCATGGGCATGCGGACGCTGATCTCGACGGGCGACAAGGATCTGATGCAGCTGGTGAATGAGCATGTCACCCTGATCAACACCATGGGTGATATCCGTACGGATGTTCAGGGGGTGATGGATAAATTCGGCGTACGCCCCGGGCAGATCATCGATTTTCTGGCGCTGGTCGGCGACACTGCCGACAACATTCCCGGAGTCTATAAATGCGGCCCCAAAACCGCAGCGAAATGGCTCGCTCAGTATCAGACGCTTGAAAATCTGATCGAGCATGCTGACGAGATCAAGGGCAAGATCGGAGAGAACCTGCGTGCTGCTTTGGAGCAGCTGCCGCTCTCTAAACAGCTGACCACCATCGTTGTCGACCTGCCGCTGGGCGTGACGCCGCAGCAGCTGCAGCAGACGCCGCCTGACAGAGAGGCTTTGCGCAATCACTTTGAACGCATCGAGTCGAGACGCCTGCTTGCGTCACTGGATCGGCATAGCGATGAGGTTGTTGCTGAAGAGTTGCCGCAAGAGAGCATCGAGGATGTTGACTACCAGACGATTCTGACCTGGCCTCAGTTTGACAAGTGGTTCCAGCGTCTCGAAACTGCTGAACTGATCACCCTGGATACAGAAACCACCAGCCTCGACTACATGCAGGCGGAACTCGTCGGGCTCTCGTTTGCGCTCGAGCCCGGAGAGGCCTGCTATATTCCGGTGGCGCACAAGGATCCGGATGCACCGCAGCAGCTCGACCGAGACGCCGTGCTTGAGCGCTTAAAACCGATCCTAGAGGATCCCGTCAGGGCCAAGCTCGGACAGCATCTGAAATATGATATGAATGTGCTGGCCCGCTATGGCATCGATCTGCAGGGTGTCGCCTATGACACTATGCTTGAGTCCTATGTCCTGAATTCGACAGCCACCCGCCACGATATGGATTCGCTGGCAAAAAAATACCTCGGCTATACCACCATCAAGTTTGAAGATGTCGCCGGCAAGGGCGCCA
>JAUVEG010000052.1 GCA_030594925.1 Gammaproteobacteria bacterium | reverse complement strand
GACGCCCACGCCTGGGCAGAGGTGTGGCTCGAAGGGGAGGGGTGGGTGCGCATCGATCCCACGGCGGCAGTCGCGCCGGAGCGTGTCGAACGTCCGTTTGAGATTGATTTTGATGATGCCGGCATCATCGGCAGCCCGATTAAGTTCAGCCTGGCGCAATCCGGTTTTTTAAAAAGGCTGGCGCGGCAGTTTCGCCTCGGGAGGGATGCCGTCAATGCATCATGGCATCGCTGGGTATTGGGATATTCCAGGCAGAAGCAGGGGCGCATCATGGATCTGCTCGGTCTCGGCTTCGCAAAAGGCGCAGCCATCGCCATCGTCGCATCGATGCTGATGTTGATATCCCTGATCGCAGCGCTGCTCTGGTATCGGGGGCGGGTGCGCGTGGATCCTGTACAGGCTGATTATTTGCGTTTTTGCTCACGCATGGCCGCAAGGGGGATCGCCCGTTTGCCCTATGAAGCAGCCGATAACTATGCGCAGCGCATTATTCTGCAGCGCCCGGATTTGAAGGCGGCAGTTGATGAAATCATCAGCCTTTACAACGCATTGCGCTATGGTCGAGAGAGTGATACGCACGACAAAAGCGAGTTGCACCGGCTGGTGCGTAGTTTTCGCGCCTAATGTTTTGGTATGTAGTTGACGTTTGGCAGACCTTCGAAATCAACGTCTTGCGTCCATACTGTAGCATTACAGAATTTGGCTGTTGTATAAATGATGCTGTCCACCATTGGCAACTTGTGTTTTAAGCTGACCTTTGCAGCGGCGGCTGCTATAGAGGGAGTCAGGGCGACAATCTGTCCTTTTTGAATTGCTGCAAGAGCTTGTAATAAATGGTTTTCATCACTTTCCCGAAGTATTACTTTTGATATTTCATAGATGCATATGGTTGGCACTACGAGCTCTTCGGTCTCCTTTATAGGAGTAGAAAATTTCCTGGCATTCCGACCACCTTCAAAGTATTCAAGCCACCCTGAAGTATCTACGACATTCATAGCCTGTCTTCTTCTCTGCTGAATGTTGTATTAATACCTTTAAGAAAGCCTTCAAGTTCGCCTATATCTCTTTCAGGGATAAGTTCAATCCTGTTTTCGTATTGAACAACCTGCATTCGCTGACCAGGTGACAGGTGCATCGACTCTCTGATTTCTTTAGGGATAACAACCTGGAATTTAGGTGATACTTTGACACTTAACACTCTCTTTTCTCCTGTCGATATGCATTCGGTATTACGATAAGAGTATCGATGTTTTTTGTCAAGCGCCAACGCGTTACATGCGGCGCAATGCGCGGAGCTTATAGCTGACTACGATTTTTTATTCTGATCCCAGGGAGATGTGGGGGTATCCGCTTTTTCCGCGTGTGGAAGCAGTGTGATCTTCTCTTTTTCAATGAGAATACGCTTGCTTCTGTAGAGCCCTCCGAGCTCTTTTTTGTACTTTTTCTTGCTCACGCCAAAGGCCTTGTAGATTGCTTCAGGGGGACTTTTGTCTGTCAGGGTCGATGTGCCGTCATGGGCTTGCAAGTAGTCGAGAATACGGTGCGCCAGTACATTACGTGTCTGCTGGTCATCCAGCTGTAAACACAGATCGATCTTCTGGTCGGGACGAATCTGCTTGATGTGGCCGCGGAGTCTCTGCCCGATTTTCAGCGGCTGGAAGATCTCGTTGCTGTAGATCAATCCCAGGTGCGTGCCATCGACAACGGCCTGGTAACCCATCTCGGTGCGATTGCTGATCAACAGATCAACCGCCTGCTGCGGTTTGAAATAGAAAGACTTTTCACTCAGGTGGTCATATAGCCTTGTGGATGCCGCAATGCGGTTTGTCTCTCCGTCGAGGTAGAGATAGACGACATAGGAGTAATCGACCTGCATCGGTTTGTGTTGCTCGCTAAAAGGGACCAGCAGATCCTTGGGCAGTCCCCAGTCGAGAAAAGCGCCGATCCTGTTGATGGCGACCACTTTCAGGTAGGCGCACTGATCCACCATGGCGTAGGGTGTTTCCGTGGTGGCAATCAGGCGGTCTTCGGAATCCCGGTAGATAAAGACCTCCAGAGAGTCGCCCGGTGTGCACTCTGCGGGCACATAGCGGGAGGGTAGCAGGATTTCACCGGCCTCTTCACCATCGAGATAGATGCCGAAGTCGACAGATTTGACCATCTGTAAATGATTGATTTTTCCGATGTTTAGCATGTGTTAGGTTTTAAGTATTAGGTATTAAGTTTTAGGTTGTTGGTGTCTCTTCACTCTCACTCCAACCCTTTCCCTGATGGAGCGTGGGTTAATCATACTCTTTTTGAGCGAGCCTGAATTTTTTGCCGTGTTATAATGTCCGGCGATTTTGGGATCTGAACGTTTTACTCGCTTTTTGAGGGTTTTTTAACCATGAAAAAATTACTGATTTCTGCTGTCGTAGCTACTGCCTCTTTGACTGCTGTCTCTGCTTTTGCAGGTGATGCGGCTATTGGTAAGAGTAAATCGGCAGTTTGCGCCGCCTGTCACATGGCTGATGGTAACAGTGTTAATCCTCTGTGGCCAAAACTGGCTGGACAACATGAGAATTACATCGTCAAGCAGTTGAAAGAGTTCAAGAGTACCGCGCGCAAAGACCCGATCATGCTGGGGCAGGTTGCGGTTCTGACTGAAGAGGATATGGACAACCTGGCGGCCTATTTTTCAGGCCAGAAACTGAAGGGCGGTGAGGCTGATCCGGCGTTGGTTGAAGCCGGAAAACTGCTCTATACCACAGGCAATGTCAAAAAAGACATTGCCGCTTGCGCCTCCTGCCATGCTCCCAATGGCTCAGGCAATCCGGCGGCAAATTTTCCCGCGATTGCCGGCCAGCACACAGTCTATGCCGAGAAACAGCTGAAGGCATTTCGTGACGGCAGCCGCGCCAATGATGTCAATACCATGATGCAGGATGTTGCCGGCAATTTGAGCGACGCAGATATCAAGGCAGTTGCCAGCTATATCCAGGGATTGCACTGATAACCGGCTAATCACCGAAAATAAAAAGGGCGGCATTTGCCGCCCTTTTTTGGTTGTTAGTGATTCCTTCTCAAGTTGCGTCATTTTTTAACCACGAAAAACACGAAATTAGATAGACCGTGATTTTCGTGGTTTTGTTTTCTTTCCGTGCATTCAGTGTGTTCTGCGGGTTACATTTTTACCATGCTGTTCTTCCGGGCAGTGTGCTTTTCCTCACCACATCCCGTGTCACTGTAAACTGGTATAATTAAAAAGATAATTTCTGAAGTATCCGTTATCCGATGTATGAGTCCTATTTTGGTCTGAAAGAGAAACCTTTCAGTATCGCCCCCGATCCCCGCTATATCTATCTCAGTGACGCACATGAAGATGCGCTTGCGCATCTGTTGTTCGGTGTGCAGGAGGGTGGTGGATTTACGCTGATGACCGGAGAGGTCGGCACCGGCAAGACAACGCTGCTGCGCACCATGGTGCAGCAGTTGCCGGAGCATATCGATCTGGCGCTGGTGTTCAATCCGATGCTCTCGCCGCTGCAGTTTGTCGCCACGGTTTGTGACGAGCTGAAGATCCCCTATGATGCCGACAAGGCAAGCCTGAAGCTGTTGATCGATGCGCTCAACAAACATCTGCTTGCAGCCTATCTCGATGGCCGTAGAACCATTCTGGTCATCGACGAGGCGCAGTCGCTGTCGGTCGAGGTGCTGGAACAGGTTCGCCTGCTGACCAATCTTGAAACGACACGGGAAAAGCTGCTGCAGATCATACTGATTGGTCAGCCCGAGCTGCGCGAGACGCTGGCGCGCACAGACATGCGTCAGCTGGCGCAGCGCATTACAGATGTTTTTCATCTTGAACCGCTTGGCATCCGGGAAGTCCGCAACTACCTGATACACCGGTTGACCATAGCAGGCGCACAGAAATCCATTTTTTCAGACTCGGCAGTGCGTGCGATTTACAACGCTTCAGGCGGCGTGCCGCGCCTGGTCAATGAGCTGGCTGACAAGGCATTGCTGGCCGCCTACGCCGGGGAGAAGCGTCAGGTTGACAAAAAAATGGTGCGAGAGGCGTCTAAACAGGTGCTGGCCAGTAACAACGAGAGTCACTTTGGCTGGCTATGGGGCGTTACTGCTGCGGTCGTGATCCTGGCTGTCGCGGGGATCTTCTATCTTTGGCGGGAATCTCTCCCGACGGCAAACGATCTCGCGCTGCAGCAGTCGATGACATATCAGCCGGAAGCAGAGAGTCAATCTCCGGCTGCAGCTGTTGATGAGGAGCCTGTTGCACAACAGGCTGTGGTGGATGACACGCCTGTTTTGATCAGTAATGGTGTCAGCGCGCCCTATGTGCCGGAGGAGGCTGCGGAGCAGGTGTCAGCGCCGCAAACGGGAGATTCGATGACTCACCCGGCAACTGCTGAAGCCCCGGCTGTGCAAGCGACTGCTGAGGTCTCATCGACACAGCCGTCATCGGCGCCGGGAACCGGGGAGGGTGCTCTTCAGCCGCAAGTTGGCCAGGAAGAAGAGCATGCCGGGAAGCTCGTCAGCGATCAAGTGACCGGGACTGAGACGAAGAGTGCAGAGAAGAGTGCAGAAGAGAGCAGCAAACAGACCATTACTCTTGATGAGTGGATTTATGATCATAGCGAAGAGACTTCCAGGGAGAATGCGCTGAAGGAGCTGATTTCAGTGTGGAACGTGGATGTCGATGTGCGCAGCGATCCCTGCCGATCGATTGCAGAGTATGGTCTGCGATGCCTGAAAATGAGCGGCAGCTGGGCCATGATCAACGAGATCAATCGCCCGGTGGTTTTGCAGCTGCATCTGGGTGATCAGCGTTCTCACTATGTGACGCTGTTGGGAAGCAATGAGGAATCTGTGGTGATACGCTTTAAATCAGAGGTGCATCATTTCCCCTATAAAGAGTTGAGTGCCCGCTGGTTTGGCGAGTTTGAGTTGATCTGGCAGGAGCCGCCAATGGGTTTCAGCGCTGCAATGCTCCCCGGTGACAGTGGAGAACAAATTGAGTGGCTGCGTGAGCGTCTCAGGGAGATTAACGGAGAGGAGGTGGCAACTGAGAATGGCGAGGATCTTTTTGATGAGCCGCTGGCCGAGGCAGTGCGTTTTTTTCAGGAAAGCAAGCACCTCGCGCCGGATGCGATGGTTGGCGAGCAAACCATCATCCGTCTTAATTCAGCCTCTCCAGCGGATAGCGGGCCACGTCTCAAGGTGAGTGGATAAAGGTGTCGCTGATACTCGACGCATTGCGGAAATCTGAACATGAACGTCATGGCGCCTCGGACTCCGTGCTTCCGCTGATTGTGACGCCGCGAGCGGGTGTGACGCGAAAAAAGCGGGTCGCCTATCTGCCGATCCTGATCATGCTGCTTGTCGTGATTGCAACAGCCGTTGTCTTTATCTATCGGGAGACGATATTTCCATCCCGAACAGTGACTCAGGGAGCGGCGACTCCTGCAGTTGCAAAGCCGCAGGTAGTGCAAAAGAGGCGGGCAGAGGCACCTATAAAAGAGCTTCAGCAGACATCGACTCCTGAACCTGATCCGACGCAATCCACTCCGCCTCTCATCGGGACTGAAGTCCCGGCTCTACTCCAACTCCCTCCGGTTGCTGAGCGGCCGAAAGTGGTAAAACGAAGCCTGCCGCAAAAGCCTGAGTCAGCAACACCGCCTAAATCGACGATCAAGCCGAAGGCCAAACCCAAACCCATACCTGAAGCTCTCAAACGGGATGCAATTCCCGCTGCGCTCTCAACTTTCCCTGCGGATTTCATCCGCAAGGTGCAGCCTCTACACCTTGATTTTCATGTCTACTCCTCCGACATCAGCAGACGCATGGTCTATATCAACAACCGCGAATATGAGGAGGGTGATCGCTTGAAAAGCGGTCTAAAAGTTGTTCGCATCGTTCCCCGGGGTGCGGTGATGCAATGGAATCAGCAGTCGTTTCTGTTAACTGCGCAGGATTGATGAAGTGCTGATCAAGTTCAGCACATCCTGCCCTACTGAGAAATTATCCGTCATTCCGGCGAATGCCGGAATCCGGAAAAATGGCGATATCCGGCAAGCATGGATCACAGCCTGCGCCGGAATGACGAGTTTGTTGTGTAGGAGATGAGTTTTTCCGGGCCGAATAGTGACTATCAACGCAGTTTCGGGGGGGTGGCCCGACTCTACGGTGATGCGGGCGTGGAGCGCTTTCAACGCTCACATGTGTGTGTGGTCGGCATTGGCGGGGTTGGCTCCTGGGTTGCTGAAGCACTGGCGCGCAGCGGTATTGGAACGATAACGCTGGTCGATATGGATCATGTCTCTGTTTCGAATATCAACCGCCAGCTTGTCGCACTGCGAAGCACACAGGGAAAAGCCAAGGTAGAGGTATCGCAGCAACGCATCAATGACATCAATCCTGCATGCAGGGTCATCCTGCATGAAGAGTTCGTGACGCCGGAAAACCTCGATGATCTCCTCGATACGGCTTTTGACGCAGTCATCGACTGTATCGACAATTTCCGCCAAAAAGCGGCTCTCATCGCCTGGTGCCGGCGCAAAAAGATTGCTGTAGTTACCGTTGGCGGCGCCGGTGGCAAGAGTGATCCGACAAAGCTGCAGATTGCTGATCTCAGTCGCACACATAAAGATGTGTTGCTGTCGCGAACACGCAAGGAGTTGCGCCAGCAATATGGTTTTCCCCGTAATCTCAAGCGGCGCTTCTGTGTACCGGCTGTCTATTCAATGGAGGAGGTGAAAGGAGGGGAGGGGAGCGGCCTCAACTGCGGTGGACTGGGGTCGGTGACGCATGTGACAGCGACGGCGGGACTGTTTGCCGTCTCCAGGGTTCTGGAGTCGTTGTGCAGGCGTGAGGAGCGAGGATCCAGGGTCGAGGAGGTAGTCTCTCCCGCTATTTCTGAATGATCTGTTGATTACCATGATGCCAATCATGGAAATTGCGATTCATCAATCCATTTTGATCAAAAATATTGGCATTTATTAGTAAAACCAAGTATTCTAATCAGATTCGCAGAGAGTGTTCCTGCGTCTGTATTTTTCATGGTCATGTGCCCGGCATGGCCTCATGTTTATTTGTGACGATTTAATTCGGAGAACTGGATTATGAACCAGAGCTATTATGATGCTGTAACCAAGATGGAAGGAATGGGTGTTAATGAGGAGTACATTCAGGGTTGGCAGGCAGGTTTTCTTCAAAACCCCAAGCGTGAAGAGCAGCGTGTAACAGAAGCTTATGAGGCTGGGTACACCGATGGTGAAGGGAAAAGCAACGATAATTTTTCCAACTGGACCTGAATTTCAGCGTTAACCTGGTTCGTTGTCTGATGCAAAACCCCGCTATGCCGGGGTTTTGCTTTGTTGACAGGTACACGCAATTCCAAAAAGAGAGAGACTATGGCGGTTATTGAACTGAGCGAAGAGAATTTTGAAGCGACTATCAATGGCAATGATTTTGTCATTGTCGATTTCTGGGCGCAGTGGTGTGGTCCCTGCAAATCCTTTGCGCCAACCTATGAGAAGATCTCTGCAGAGTTCCCTGATATCGTTTTTGGAAAAGTCAATACCGAAGAGGAGCAGGGGATCGCCGCTCACTTCCAGATTCGCTCCATTCCCACCCTGATGATGTTTCGTGAACAGATCATCATCTATAGCGAGGCCGGCGCGCTTCCCGAACCGGCGTTCAAAGATATCGTCGAACGCGCATCCGACCTCGATATGGCCAAGGTGCGTGAGCAGATCGCAGAAGAGCAGACCAAAAACGCCTGATCTGTTTTAACCACGGAATACACAGAATACACGGACGTGCTCCCTCTCCCTCCGGGAGAGGGCTGGGGTGAGGGTATCACCTCTTTCACCCCGCCAAAATCCGAGGCCAGCG
>JAUVEG010000293.1 GCA_030594925.1 Gammaproteobacteria bacterium | reverse complement strand
AAGCCATGCAGAACAATTGCTGATTATAAAGGAATTCGAGATGTTGCGTAATGCAAAAAGATCAGATTTCGATCAACAGAGGGTGCTTTTTACCACGGAACAGACGGACAACACGAAAAACAGGAACATCGTATTGTCTATTTTCACGATTTTCGTGATGAAAAAAGTCTGATTGCCGAAATCATGGCGCATTGCGGGGTTGAGCTTTTTGACGCCCGGTGACATCTCTTGTCATCTCGAACGCATGTGAGAGATCTTAAGCAACATCGACAAGGACTTCTCCCTTTGGTCGAAATGACATAAGCGCCATACGCTGCAATTATTGACACCCTTCTACGGCTTTTTTTGCATCTATTCCGTGGTAAAAAATTGAATTACATGCCGAAAAAACGGTTTAAATCGACATAAATCGCCAGAAACATGATCGCCGCAATAATAATCAGCCCAACTTTTTGCAGCTGCAGCATGGCAGACTCGGACAGCGGACTCCCTTTGACCGCCTCGATCAGAAACAGAAACAGGTGGCCTCCGTCCAGCACCGGTACAGGCAGCAAGTTGATGACGCCGAGGGTAATACTCAACATCGCCAGCAGGCCGACAAAAAATGAGAACCCGCCCCTGGCGGAATCGCCTGCAATCTTGGCGATCGTCAGCGGACCACCCATATTATGCACCGACATCCTTCCCGTGATCATGCTCCAGATGCCATTGAGTGTCAGCCCGGTCATGCGCCAGGTTTCATGCAGCGCTCTCGGCCAGGCCTCAATAACGCCATAGCGATCCAGAATGCGGTATTCATCCGCGAACCCCTCGGGGATCGCACTGCCGACACCGGCAAAACCAATCACCTCCCCATTGTCATCCTTCGCATCCGGGCGCAGCATCAGCTCTATTTGATTTGCCTCCCTTGCAACGACAAGCTGAATCTCCTTCTCCGGATTTGCCCTGATAACCCCGCTCCAGGCTTTCCACGAAGCAATCTCTTCACCATTTGCTGAGAGAATACGGTCACCCGGCAACAATTTTGCACGCTCCGCCGCCTTGCCGCTGCTGATGACTCCGATCACCGGGGGAAGCGTTGGAAAGCGGGGCGCCAGACCAATTTTCCCCAATGAGGCCTGCCCCTTCCGCAACGGTGACAGCATTGCATTTGTCAGCACAACCGTTCGTTCTGCCTCGAACTCCTGGCGAAGGAGAAGCTGCGCCGGCTGTTCCGTCATCGCCGCCTCGATCAAAGCCTGGTTGACTCTGTTCCAGCCCGGTGTCTGATCACCATTGATGCTGGCAATACGGTCATTTTCACGCACACCGGCCAGATAGACCGTGGAGTCAACTGCCAGCTCTCCTACATAGGATTTGATATCGATCTCACCTTTCACAAAAACCGCCCAGTAGGCCAGAACGGCGAACAGCAGGTTGATCAGCGGACCGCCGGCTACGATGGCACTGCGAACAGCAAGCGACTGGCGGTTGAAGGCATAGGGAAGATCCTCTTCGGCGACATCCTCCTCCTCGCGTTCATCGACCATCTTGACGTAGCCGCCAAGTGGAATTGCAGCAAACACATATTCAACGCCATCTTTGGCGGTGCGTTTCCATAGAGCAGGGCCAAAACCGATAGAGAAGCGCAACACCTTGACGCCCAGTTTGCGCGCTACCCAGAAGTGGCCGAACTCGTGAACGCCGACCAGAATGACGATAAGAACCATCGCCCAGAAGATCATGGAGAGAATATCAAGCATACTGGCGAGACCAGGGTTCAGATTGACAGGATATGAAAGCCTTCTTGATTTCTCGCAAAGACGCAAAGCTTCCGCGTCTGCCGTACACGGATGTACAAATGCCGTGAGCGCAGGATGCGCAGGAACGGCCTGCTTTCGCCCCTGACCTACATCCATGTAGGCCAAGACTGCAAAGGCTTTTCCTTGGCGTGCTTAGCGGCTTGGCGAGAGTTATTGTTGAATTTTGACTCATTTGTAAAGATATTAGTTAGTCAAGGATTGCTTGTCAGACCATATGCGGGATGAATTGTTCAGCCTGGCGGCGGCTGCGCTGATCTACTTCCAGCAGGTGCTCAATGCTCTGCGGCTGTATTTGTTCGGCGCTCTCCATCACGGCCTGGTTCAGCCGTGGAATCGCCACAAAAGGGATGCGGCCGCAGAGAAATGCATCAACCGCCACCTCATTGGCCGCATTCAGGATCGCCGGCATGACTCCACCCGCAGCAACGGCATCATACGCCAACTGCAGACAGGGAAAACGCTCAAAATCGGGTTGTTCAAAATCGAGACGCGCTACCTCAAACAGATCCAGCGATGCAACACCGGAATCGATGCGGCGAGGCCATGCAAGCGCATGCGCGATGGGGGTGCGCATGTCGGGATTACCCATCTGCGCAAGCACCGAGCCATCGACATACTCCACCATGGAGTGAATCACGCTTTGTGGATGCACCACCACCTGGATATCTTCAGGCGCAAGATCAAATAGCCAGCGCGCCTCGATCACCTCCAACCCCTTGTTCATCATGGTCGCCGAATCAACAGAGATTTTTTTCCCCATATCCCAGTTGGGATGATTACAGGCCTGCGCGGGAGTTACCTGCTGTAGATCATCGACTGAAGCAGTGCGAAAGGGGCCGCCTGAAGCCGTCAACAAAATGCGTCTGACACCCTCTTTGCCGCGATCTGCAGGCATGCATTGAAAAATGGCATTATGCTCGCTGTCAATTGGCAGCAGTGTCGCCTGATGCTGCTCGACAGCATCCATAAAGAGCTGACCGGCAACCACCAGTGACTCCTTGTTTGCCAGCAGCACCCGTTTGCCGGATGTTGCCGCGGCCAGCGCAGAACGCAGACCGGCAGCACCGACAATGGCCGCCATCAC
>JAUVEG010000128.1 GCA_030594925.1 Gammaproteobacteria bacterium | reverse complement strand
TTTTCTGCATGGACTCGCCCAATTTCCGTGGGCGATTGACAAGATTACCATTGTGGGGCGCAACGCCTTCCCACTGGATCAGGAGCAAAAAGCCTACCTTCATGACGCCGGCCTGCATATCGAATATGCACACGAACTCTACCCGCTGGAGAGCATGATGGGCGCCGTCAGGAAGGTGCTTCCCGAGACCGATGTGGCCTATTTTCACCACCCCTATTCAGCCAATACGGCCAGGATGAATCTGGTGGATGCCTACTCGAGTCTCAAGCCGGATGCGCTGGTGCTTAACCCGCAAATCCAGAATGAGATGTCCACAGTACTGATGAAAGACTCTCCGCATAATTGCCACTGTGCTCAATTGCGCGGCAGCCTTTATATCAAGATGGCGCTGTTTGCGCTGATTTTCGGGAAAGTATGAAAGATTCGGACTGAGGAGTGAGTCATGTAGTCAGCAATAAGCGCTGTCACTCCGTTAAAATGCACGGGAGTATAAATTACGAAAGCACAAGTGAACTGGCGGCCGCCTATCTCCAGAAATTCCATGATCTAAAAGCACACAATTCAGAATAAAAATGGGCATCCTTCATTTTCGGTTTACATTTTGTCATCTCGACGAAGGCCGTTCCTGTGCATCCTGCCCTCACGGCATTTGTACATCCGTGTACGGCAGAGAGATGAGATTCACATCGGTGAAATCATCGCATATCTGTTCGCGGCCAAATGGACCATTCTCCCTTTTGTCCTGGTTGCGCTAGCGATTGCAGCAGTTCCAGCGAGAAGAAGAGCCCATCAATCTTTCCATGGAGATAGAAAATGCGTGATTAGACGTTTTCCATTCTCGGTATTCTACACAGTTGAAGACAGAGAAATTGTGGTGCATTCGGTTTTTGACAACAGGCAAGATCCTGAAAAAAAGCCATAACAACTGCAGCATGGTATAGAAAGAAGTTCCGCTTGGTATTGAAGTCAGCCTGATTCGGTGAGTGGTTGAATTCTGGAATCGTAAACCGGAAGTTAGGCTTTAGCCTTGCCTGATTCATGCGGGACTGAAGTCCCGGCTCCGGTGTAATGGTTACAACATCTCTTTTCTGAGCAGATAACCGGTAGATTTTTATGGGCAACCAGGTAAAGCCTCAAGTCACTCATCTGAAAACCCACCGTCACGAAAGCGCTTTGCCTGTTGATCCTTTTCAGCCAGCAGCGGCGGTTTGCCATCCACGAGCGGCCACTCGATAGCCAGATCCACGTCATCCCAGCGAATAGCGCGTTCATGCTCCGGCATATAGTAATCGGTTGTCTTGTAGAGGAAATCAGCGCTGGGGCTGAGCACATAGAAACCGTGTGCAAAACCCGGTGGAACCCACATCATGCGGTGATTGTCGGCAGAGAGCTCGACACCCACCCATTGACCAAACGTTGGCGACGCCTTGCGCAGATCGACAGCCACGTCAAAGACGCTGCCGCTGGTGACACGCACGAGTTTCCCCTGGGGATGTTTGACCTGGTAATGCAATCCACGCAGGATACCCTGTGATGAGCGACTGTGATTATCCTGTACAAACTCGATGTCCAGCCCCATGTCGAGGAAGCTGCGCCGGTTCCAGCTCTCCAGAAAAAATCCCCTGGCGTCACCATAGATGTCAGGCTCAATGATTTTGATATCAGGAATTGCTGTGTCGATGAGTTTCATTGTTGGAGCTTATCCTGTTGGATGCTGTTGAACGCATTGATCGATCATCTGTGCGGTTGGCGGAAGTCTAAATCTTATTGCTGCCTACTGCAATCTCTCTTCGCCCCTTCATAGGTCGACCCTACGGGCTGTGCTTAAAGAAGCATAATTGCCGCGTGATATGATCAGCCTGCAATGCGACCTGTAACATGAGTAGGCGAATCCGGGGGACAGTATACTTAATTCGAGTATAAGTATTCATCCGCTCTATCCGTCATGCCGGTGAATGCCGGTATCTAGGAGGCTGGTATGGATCCCGGCCTACGCCGGGAAGACGGTGGTATTTGGTTTGACTTATCATCAATCTCTCCAGAATTGATTTATTACCAGGACAAGACAAAATATGATTCCAGTTATTCTCTCCGGTGGTTCAGGCACGCGCTTGTGGCCTGTATCAAGAAAAACGCACCCGAAGCAATTCTGGCCGCTGGCTTCCGAAGCCAGTATGTTGCAGGAGACAGTCATGCGCCTGCAGGGCTATGATCGCGCCGGGGTTCCCATCGTGGTGTGCAACACGGAGCACCGTTTTTTTGTGGCGCATCAGCTGGAAGAGCTTGGACTGAACAACGCTTCCATCATTCTTGAACCGATGGGCAGAAACACTGCCCCTGCTACTGCCATTGCCGCGTTGCATGCGCTGGATTCAGGAGCTGAAGATGATGATCCCGTCCTTCTCATCCTGCCGGCTGATCATGTCATTGATGATATCTCTGCGTTTCATAGTGCACTGTTGCAAGCGGAGCAGCTGGCCGATGAGGGACGTCTGGTTACCTTTGGCATTGTGCCAACCGCTCCGGAGACGGGGTATGGCTACATCAAGGGCGGGGCCGGTTTAAGTGATCATGCCAACGCCATGCGCATACAGCGCTTTGTGGAAAAACCTGACAAGGCTACAGCAGAAGGCTATGTTGCATCGGGTGATTATTTCTGGAACAGCGGCATGTTTATGTTTCGCGCATCGCGTTTTTTGCAAGAGCTGGAGAAGTTTGCGCCTGAGATGCTTGCTGCTGCTAAAGCTGCCTATGAGAAATCCATCCGAGACATGGATTTCATCCGCCTGGATAGTGAAGCTTTTGCACAATGTTCCTCTGATTCCATCGATTATGCGGTGATGGAACATACCGATGATGGTGTGGTGATCCCGCTGGATGCAGGATGGAATGACGTAGGCTCCTGGTCGGCTCTGTGGGAGATCGGAGAGAAAGACGAAGCAGGAAATGTCATCATGGGTGATGTGCTTGCCCTGGAGTCTGAAAATTGCTACCTGCGATCGGAGGGACGTCTGCTGGCTACCGTGGGTATCAATAATCTGGTGGTGGTCGATACGCCGGATGTGGTGATGGTGGCTCCGCGTGATCAGGTGCAGCGAGTGAAAGAGCTGGTCGCCAGACTCAGTGACAACCAGCGTCATGAGATTGATGTGCACGCCAAAGTGCACCGTCCCTGGGGTTGTTACCAGGGTATTGATCTGGATGAGCGCTACCAGGTCAAGCGCATCTCGGTTACGCCCGGCGCCAGCCTGTCACTGCAGATGCACCACCACAGGGCGGAGCACTGGGTTGTTGTCAATGGCACGGCGCGGGTAACCTGTGGTGACAAGACATTTATTCTCTCGGAGAATGAATCCACCTATATCCCTGTCGGCACAAAACACAGGCTGGAGAATCCTGGACAGATTCCACTGGATATTATCGAGATCCAGTCAGGAAGCTATCTCGGAGAGGATGATATTGTGCGGTTTGAGGATGAGTATGGGCGGAAAGATGAGGAGTGAGTGCGTGTTGTTGGTCAGAAGAGCTCTTCTACAAAGAAATTAGACTCACTTTTCGCAACACTTTTTCGTTTATCTCTGCGGCGCGCTCAGCGCTATCCGCTTCGGTATAGCAGCGCAGTTCCGGTGCATTTCCGGATGGCCGCAGATGGACGATCTCTCCGCTATCGAAGGTGAAACGTACGCCGTCGGTGTAATCGATGGCGGTTACTTTTCCTGATGGATTACCGAAGAGCCGATGGAATGCCTCTACATCCTCTGCAAGTTTGCCTGATGTCAGCTGGCCGATCATTTTTCGGCTCGTCTCAAGTGGAAACTCCTTGATCCGGTCACTGTAGGTATAGCGTGCAGGCAACTGCGCGACCAGTTCTGAGATTGCTACACCCTGATCGCGACTCATGACAAGGATGGCAAGGATGACGATCAGCGCATCCCGGGTTGGCAGCGGGGAGAGGGTTTGTTCAAAGAGGTCGATGGGTGTCGCCTGCAGGAAGCCGCCATTGGCTTCATAGCCGACCACTCCTGTTGGGTGTGAAACCATCGCCTGCTGCATCGCTTCGATCACATACGGGGATCCAATGCGGGTGCGAATTACCTGCTCGAACCAGCCGCAGAGTTCTACTGCGCTATTGCTGCTGACCGGTGTCACCACGGCCCTGGCCTGCAGAAATCTGGCGGTGAGAATACCGGCGATATCGCCGCGCAGCCACTCGCCATGTTCATCGCTTACCAGCGGACGATCACCGTCACCGTCGGTCGAGACGAGGGCGTCGAGCTGGTATTCCGCGACCCACTTGCGGGCCAGTTTGATATCCTCGGGGCGTATCGCCTCGGTATCGACAGGGATGAAGTGTTGTGAACGCCCCAGGCAGATCACCTCTGCGCCGATCGCCTCCAGCACCTCGGCCATCAACTCGCGAGCGACGCCCGAGTGTTCGTAGACACCGACCCGACAGCCTTCAAGGAGTTTCGCGGGGAAGAGCTGCAGAAAGCGGTTGAGATAGCCGTCGCGGCCGGAGGGATTGGTCTCAGGCAGCGGCATGGGCTCGATAAAGCGGCCGGTTTCGTCAAAGATCCCTTCAGGTGAGGTTACCCGCTGTTTGCGGATCTGCTCCTCGTCGGCCTTCAGGATCTCTCCCTCAGGCTTGTTGAACTTGATGCCGTTTCGGTCATCGGGGATGTGGCTGCCGGTGACCATGATGGCAGGGATTTTCCGCTCGATACCGAGCAGTGCAGCAGCCGGTGTAGGAATGGCGCCGCAATAGATTGGTTGACAGCCTTGCGACTCAATTGCCCGTACAACGGCGGAGAGGATCCCTGGAGTGCTGGGGCGCAGGTCACCGGCAACGGCCACTTCACATCCCGGCTTGATCTGGTCATCATTCAGCAGATATTGCAGAAAGGCGAACGTATAGAGGTAGCAGACTTCATCGCTCATCGCATCAACCAGACCGCGAGCGCCGCTGGTGCCAAACCCAACCCCGGAGCGTCCCATCAAATCAGCAATCAATATGCGCATATTTTTTACCACTCC
>JAUVEG010000192.1 GCA_030594925.1 Gammaproteobacteria bacterium | reverse complement strand
TGGTCACACATTCGCCGCCGCATGACCGGACAACTGGATGTCGATGACATCGAGGGTTCCGCCTGAATTTGAATTCTATATTGAAGTCTGCGCCTGCAGGTAAGAGGTCAGCTTTTCACTATCAAGAAAATAGTGACAGATTTCATGATCGTCATGAAGCAGGACCGGAATCAGAGTTCCATACTGCGCTTCCAGCCCTCTCTCGCTCGCCAGATCCAGTCGTTTTATGTGGACCAGCTGGGAAGCCCTGAATGGCCCCAACTCCTCCCACATCACATCACACAGATGGCAGCCGCTGCGATAGATAAAAGTGAGCTCAATCGGCTTGCTTGCTATCACGGATGCTTGCAGTCCCATAGGATGTGTTGAGGATCGAAGGGCGTAGGGTGCCAATAAGCGACAGCGCATTGCACCGAACAATGTCATGGTGGGATGCGCTGTCGCTTATACCACCCTACAGATATACCGGAGGAGGAGTCTGGCTTTGTTATTCAGGAACTGCCAGCGTCACCCAGCGGGAGCCATCCTTCTCCTGCATCAGCAGAGCAGCCGGTTTTCCGCGCTGCAGCTTTTTCAGCTGCTCTCTGAAATCCGCAACATTTTCAATTTTATGATTTTGCAGCATCACGATAACCTGGCCAACCTGAATACCGGCTTCACGAGCCGCATCTCCAGTAACTTTACTGACCATGACACCGCCATCGGAGACACCCGGTTTCTTGCGCTCTTCCGCATTCAGATTCTTGACTGAAATACCCAGCAACTCGCCTTCTGCGCCATCCTTTGCGTTGCCGGGAAACGTCGTGGATGAGGCAAGCTGATCATCCTGCAACTCCCCAATATTGACAGAGAGAGTCATCTTCTCACCGTTGCGCAGCACCACCACTTTTGCCAGTATATCGACGGAGCTTGAACCTACCATCGGCGGAAGATTGGATGAGCGTTTCACTACCTGATCGTTATAGCTGACGATGATATCGCCTATCTGAACCCCCGCTTTTTGCGCCGGGCTATCCTTGATGACCTGTGCGACCAGGGCGCCATGCGGATGCTCCATACCAAAGGACTCGGCCAGCGAGCGGGTCACATCCTGGATCAGCACGCCTAGCCAGCCCCTCGTTACCTTTCCCTTGGTGCGCAACTGATCAGCGACATTCATTGCCACCTCGATCGGAATTGAGAACGAGAGCCCCATAAAACCGCCGGTGCGGCTGTAAATCTGGGAGTTGATGCCAACCACCTCGCCTTCCAGATTGAACAGAGGTCCACCGGAATTACCGGGATTGATGGCGACATCTGTCTGAATATAGGGGACATAGTTTTCTGTTGGCAGGCTGCGCCCTTTGGCGCTGACGATTCCAGCAGTGACCGAGTGATCAAATCCAAACGGGGAGCCGATAGCCAACACCCACTCACCGACTTTCAGATCCTTCCCTTTTCCAATGGTGACTGCCGGCAAATTCTCTGCATCGATCCTCACCAGAGCCACGTCAGACGCCTTGTCCGAACCAATCAGCTTTGCGGTAAACTCACGCCGGTCACTGAGTCGTACGATAATCTCATCGGCGCCACTCACCACATGATGATTTGTCAGCACATAACCATCAGCGGAGATGATAAAACCGGATCCCATCGCCTCATTATTAAAGAATTTATCCGGCATCCCCTCAAGATTCGGGATACCAAAAAAATGTTCGAAGAGTTCATTTAACGGGCTCTCTTCAGGAATTTCAGGGATTTTATTTCGATCCGGCCTGTGGAACTGCTTAGCGGGCTTGCTGCTTTTTTTGGTGCTGATATTGACGACCGACGGCGCATTTTTTTCAGCCAGTTCGGTGAAGTCAGGCAACTGCGCGCTGGCTGTTTGAGCCATCTGAGCCATGAATAAAAAGAGCAAAGAAGCAAATGCTGTCAGTGAGTGTTTCATCTTCATGGGTTTACCCTGTTTTGAATTTATTCGGTTACCCTGTTTAACTTGGTAGCGATTCAGATTATTTCAAGGGACTTCGAATCTTACGCTTTTTTCCCGGCCTGCAGAGTCACCGCTATGCCCGCTTCACGCCGCAAAACCCTGATGTGGGGAGCATCCCTGCGCCGGTAAACCAGCCACAACGCAAGCGCCATGCCTGACAGACCGCCGATAATCGCACTGGCTTCAGAGGGGTTGACGAGTGATTGCGCTGCTATAGCTCCGCCTATCAGGCCAAGCAGTGGCCACAGATAGAGGCGCACGCTTCCGGAAACCATATCAGATTCATCAATGCCAATGACAACATGATCTCCGCGGGTGGCATCGACACTGTTTTCAACACGCATACGCGTTGCACGGTGCTTGAATAGAGATGACAACAGACTGGTTCCGCAGGCCGATTTTGCATCGCAGCTTCCACATGCAGACTGCTGCTGCACCTCGATGAGCATTGTGCCGTTGTCCACTTCGATAACAACCGCACTCTCCTCGATCATCACTCTCCCTCTTGCTGCAGATGTGCGCTCTTGAGAAAGTGTTTCAATGTCTCGACCGGCGCTTCACCAACGATGGTAATGCGATGACCATCCACTTCAGACCCTAGAATCCCGACCGGCCCTGCAGATGAACGGCGCCCCAGTTTTGCTGTCGATTTATCCTCGATAAAGAGAGAGATACGCACAATACCGTCAGAAAAGACGAAATGATCCGATGCGTGACCATTATTGGTCCGGCCCTGGGCGTAGACTTTCATGACAAAACCTTTTGGCAGATCGGTGAACCGCCAGGCTCCCTGATACTTCGCCTCCTCTTCGGAATCATCCATGCCAGGCGCATAAGAAGTTGCCGCATCTGCAGAGATGGTAATCGCTGTAAACATCTGTTGTGAAACAGGCTTGCCCTTTTTATCCAGAACCTCACGCCGCAGCGGCAACGCCGTCTCTTTATCAAGATAGAGACGATGTCCATAACGAAAATCATCCACAGGCAGCACTGCAATGACCGTTGTCTCGCGTGCTGCGACACGGTCGTCTCCCAACACCTTGAAGTTGTAGACGCCATCAAGATTCTGCGGCGAAAAAGTCATCAGGGTAGGTGCTTTCAGCAGGCGTTTTGAAACACGCGTCCCACTGGAATCTGTTTGGCCGGGATTCTGACGCACGATTTCACGTTCAACCCCGGTCAGGGTCGTCAACTGCTCGCGCTCATATCCATTCTGCCAGCTGTGTGCAATATGCATCGCATTCAACACATCACCGAACTGATAGACGAAATCGCCCTCATAAGTGCGTGTATGTACGCTTTGCTGCATCTCTTTCAGTAGAGTCAGCGGATCGGGGGATTGGGCAAATGAGGAGAGTGGCAACAACAGAGCCGCACTGAACAGCACTCTTCGGAAAAAACGCATCATTGGCATATGGGTGGAGTCAAGGGACTTCTGAATAAGTCCATGGGATGGGGGTTCGGGGGAAGGGCGATCCAGATACCTTTTGTAAGCCATTGATAGATAGCCCTTCCCCCGTAGAAAAACTTGCAGGAAAGCTCTGGTCGAGGCGCGGAGCGACTTGATCAGAGTTTCCTTAATAGCTGACCATGGTGGCGGCAAAATCAGGATTGATGGTGCCACTACTATAATTCTGATGCCCCGCCAGATAGCGGTCTATCTCCGCTTCAGTCGCCGCCTGGTCTGCAACCATCTGCTGATGGATTGTCATACGGGAGTTGTCAGACGGCTGGCCGGCGATCTCTATCCCTTCTTGCAGGGGAGCCTGGATGCGAAAAACAGTGAGTACCATCACTGCAGCGACACTGGCGGCCACCGCATACCTGATAATCTGAGACTTCTGCCGGGGCGCGTTGGGAGCAAGGGCAGCTGCGGCTGCCGGAGCAATAACCGTTGGCTCCTGCTGCAGTTGTTGATGAATTTGATCAAATAACGAGGCGGTATTGATCTGC
>JAUVEG010000144.1 GCA_030594925.1 Gammaproteobacteria bacterium | reverse complement strand
AAAGCACTTGTCGATGACGGTGCTCTTTTCCTCGACGCCTACGGTGGTTATGAATCGTTTCAGGAGATCGAAGAGGAGCGCGAGATCGATGAAAATGGGCGGGCCTTCACCTATATCTGGAAACAGGAGCGTTTCAACCCTGTTGACAACGGCCTGATCTGTTCGATTCATTTTGAATTCAGTGATGGTTCACGCAGCGAACGCGCCTTCCACTATGACTGGCGCCTATGGACGCTGCCCGAGATTCGGGATCTGCTGTTGGAGTGCGGATTTTCCAGGGTAACGACGTACTGGCAGGGCTTCGACGAAGATGATGAGGGAGACGGGGATTTCAATCCCGTCACTCGGGCGGACGCCGATGCCGGATGGATATGCTATCTGGTTGCAGAGAAGTGATCTTTGTCAGAGATTGTAATCTCACCAAGGCGCCATGCGTCATCCCCTTTTTATTACCACTGAACACACTGAACACACGGAATTATTTTTTTCTTTTCCGTGTATTCCGTGGTTCCCATATTTTTTAATCTGTATCTGTAGATGAGATCAGGCCCGTTCGAAGGGAAAAGCCAACACCTCGCGTATGTGCTCCACGCCGCAGCGTAGCATCAGCAACCGGTCAACGCCCAGCGCCACGCCGGAGCAGTCAGGCAGACCATGTTCGAGCGCCTGAAGAAAATGCTCATCCAGCGGCAACTGCTCATCTCCCGCTCGCTGGCGCTTCAGATTCTCTGCTCCAAAGCGTCGCCGCTGCTCACCGGAATCCGTCAGTTCATGAAATCCATTCGCCAGCTCCACACCCTCGAAAAAATATTCGAAACGCTCGGCCACCCGTGGATCCAATGCCGAAAGTTGTGACAATGACGCCTGTGCAGCTGGAAAATCATACACAATCACCCCTTGCTGCTGCTGCAGCCATGGGCCGACGCAGAGTTCGAACAGTATCTCGACAAGCCATTCAGATTGGACAGATTCAGGGATAACAACGCCAGCAGCCTCTGCCCTCTCCTGCAGCTGCGCATCAGTTGCAGTGAAGAGATTCAAACCTGCATGGATGAGAAAAAGATCGGCATAGCGCAGACGTTGTGCTGCAGCGCAACCGGGCAACAGCTGCATCAGCAAGGCATCCACCTCGTCCATCAATTGAAAATGGTCGTAATCGATACGATACCACTCCAGCAGAGTGAACTCGGGGTTATGCAGACGGCCGCACTCACCATTGCGAAAAGCATGGCAAATCTGAAAGATCGAACCGCTGCCTGCAGCAAGCAGGCGCTTCATGGAAAATTCAGGTGATGTTTGCAGATAAATCGGCTCTGGTCGATGACTGCCCGGCAGCCGGAAACCTGACTGCATCGGATCGATCGCGGCATCCGGGTTAGCCGAGGATGAGACTACCGGCGTCTCCACTTCCAGCACGTCTCTGTGTGCAAAAAAGCGGCGAATTTCGTTCAATAGGGAAGCACGCTTCTGCAGCATCCCTGGTAAAACAGATGGTCTCCATGAATTCATATCAGGAAGTGAAACCTAATCCCAGCCTGACTACGCATGAAAGTAATTCTTGTTTCTCGCCAGGACGCCAAGACCGCAAAGGTTTTTCTTGGCGATCTTGGCGCCTTGGCGAGAGTCATTATTAAAATTTAAATGATTACAAAGATGTAGTAGAGTTATCAAGGTTATGCTCGGGAGACATACTCTCCGCTGCGGGTATCCACTTTCACCACTTCATCGATCTGTACAAACAGCGGTACTCGTATCACTGCTCCCGTTTCGAGAGTAGCGGGCTTTCCGCCGCCGCCCGAAGTATCCCCCTTGAGGCCAGGGTCGGTATCCGTGATCCGCAGGGTCACAAAATTGGGGGCTTCAACAATCAGCGGGTTGCCGTTCCATAGTGTCACATTGCAATCGTCCTGCTCCTTGATCCACTTGATGGCATCTGCAACGGCGGCTTCACTGGCGGCGTACTGCTCGAAGCTCTGCGGATCCATAAAGTGCCAGAATTCACCATCGTTATAGAGGTATTGCAGTGTAGTTTCCAGCACATCAGCCGCTTCAACACTCTCGCCGGATTTGAAGGTTTTTTCGATCACGCGGCCTGTTTTCAGGTTTCTGATCTTGACGCGGCTGAAGGCCTGTCCTTTCCCGGGTTTGACGAATTCATTCTCAATGATTGAATATGGGTCATTATCAAGTATAAACTTGAGTCCACTACGGAATTCGTTGGTATTGTAGGTTGCCATTGTTTCCTCGAAAGCAGCAAATAGATAAACTTTACTATGATACCCCGAAGCACTGCAATACCAAAGAGCCCATCCTGGCAACAGCAGATGGCCCTCTCCTTTTCGCGGCTATCCAAGCTGCTTGAGTGGCTTGATCTTGACAGAAGTGAACTCCCTTATGCGTGTGATGACTCCCCCTCTTTTCCGTTACGAGTAACCCGGGATTTTGCATCACGCATGCACAGGAGGGATGCTTATGACCCGCTGCTGCTGCAGGTTTTACCACTACTGCAGGAGTCGGCTGTTGTTGACGGGTATAGCCAGGATCCTGTTGGGGATATGAATGCATCGGTTTCACAGGGAGTGCTTCAAAAATACAATGGACGCGCCCTGCTGATCACCACCCCGGCCTGCGCCATTCATTGCCGCTACTGCTTCCGTCGCCACTTCCCCTACCAACAGCAGCACCTTGATCAGCAACTTTCTGATCAAACCATGGAAAAACTCAATGTTCCGGATATCTCCGAAATCATACTCAGCGGAGGCGACCCGCTGACACTCAACGACCAGCGTCTGACTCAGCTATTATCCCAGCTGAAACAACTCCCCCATCTAAAGCGGTTGCGCATCCATACACGCATGCCCGTCATCCTCCCTTCCAGAGTCACGCCTGAACTGGTGGAGATGCTGCGAAATTTCCCTCTGCCGGTGACGACAGTACTGCACATCAATCACCCCAACGAACTCGACAAGAGCGTCGCCACAGCCTTGCATCAACTGCGTCACAGCAACACGCACATGTTGAATCAGGCAGTACTGCTCAAAGGGATCAATGACAAGACTGAGATATTAAAGGCGTTGTGTGAAAAAGGTTTCGACATGGGAATCCTTCCCTACTATGTGCATCAGCTGGACAAAGTGCATGGCAGTGCGCATTTCCAGGTCTCCAGAGAACGCGCCCTCGAGATTGAAGAGCAGTTGAGAAAACAGCTGCCCGGTTATCTGCTCCCAAGATTTGTCACGGAGATTGCAGGAGAAGAGTCGAAAATGCCGTTGGGAATGTTTTAGGTGGGGAGGTTTTAGGTGGGGAGGTTTTAAGTTTTAGGTTTTAGGTGTTAGGTCAAGAGCCTGTGCACTTATCACCTAAAACCTAAAACCTAAAACTTAAAACCTACCCACTTAAAACCTACCTATTCGTCACACCCTGGGGAACATGGCCGGTGGGGACGTGTTTGCTGGCTGATTCACAATGGCGGCTCTGGTCGTCGAAGAAGATATCAGCCTTGAAGGCCTTCAGAAAGGTTCCCTTGTCCATACCGCCGAGAAACAGCGCCTCATCGATGCGGATATCCCATGAACGCAGGGTGCGAATAACGCGTTCGTGTGCAGGTGCTGATCGCGCGGTCATCAGGGCCGTTCGAATCAGCGGCTCTTCAGCCGGCATAGCAGACTGTATTTGATGCAATACAGATAAAAACTGCTTGAAGGGTCCACCGGGAAGCGGCTCTTTTGCCGCCTCTTTTTCACTCGCGATAAAGGCCTCGAGCCCCTGCTCCTGATAGACCCTCTCAGCATCATCAGAAAAGATCACTGCATCTCCGTCAAAGGCGATACGCAGCTCCTCCTCGTCACTCCCTTCATGATATGCAGCGCCATCAGCGACTGGAATGATGGTCGCGGCAGCCATGCCTGACTGCAGTGCATGCTGCACGTCTGCAGCATCCGCCGAAAGAAAAAGATGAGTACCCAGCGCGCGGGCATAGGAGAAGGGGTTTCTGCCGCTGGTGAAAGCGGCACGGGTAATGTCGAGCTGATAATGCTCGATGGAGTTGAATACACGCAAACCTGTATCGGCGCTGTTGCGTGACAGCAGCACAATCTCAACCTCGGCTTTACCTTCAAGCCTGGCATTGAGAGAGAGCAGTTTTCTTACCAGCGAGTAGGCGACTCCCTGCGGCAACACTTCATCTTCGTGAGAAATCTGGTATTGGCAGTAGGCTTCTATGCCCTGTTGCTGATAGATATTGTGGGAAGCATCAAGGTCGAACAGCGCCCGTGATGAGATCGCAACGACAAGACGCTGGCCGGTATCAATTGACACGCGTTACCATGGGGTAAACATCTCAACCGGGTTTGAGAATCTGTCGATGTTATGGTTCATATTACGCATACTATAATCCATTTGCCCCATGTGATCACCCATATAGTAGGTAGTGTCACTGATCGACCGCACCGACTGATCAAGCGTTGACATGCTGCCGTTCATCTGATTAAGGCTGGTCAGCATCGGCTTCAATACCACCACCGTATCATCGATGGAGTCCATAGTAACGGCCATAGTGCGTACATTTGCCGTCATCTCACCAAGATTCGATGCCATACTCTGCATATCACCGGTGAGGATAGTCATATTAGAGTCGATGCTGACTGCCATGAAGTGAACATCCTTGGCAAGATTGAAGATCAGGTAGAAACCATAGGCTGCGAGGATGACAAATGCAAACAGCGATGGGTAGACAATCAGC
>JAUVEG010000063.1 GCA_030594925.1 Gammaproteobacteria bacterium | reverse complement strand
TCACAATGCCACTGAAATCAATTTTCTCTCCACCAGGCATCCGACTCTGTTCGACAGCAAAGAGAAAGCGTGTGGATGAAAAATCTTCATCCGGAAGAGAGACCACCCTGCCCTCGACAAGCAGATCCTGACGCTCCAGATCTTCAGGCAGGATTTGTGAAAGATAGGCGGCGCCATCCACAGCAGCCCAGCAGAAACCGACAGCAATCCACACACAGGCAGCATGCAGATACCTTGAGCAGATCACCCCTGTCATCAGGGCCGCAGCAAGCCATGGCAAGGAGGGAATTGCAGAAAATTGATCCAGCAGCAGAATGCCGCAAAGAAAAGCGATTGAGATCCATCTCATATGTAGCGTCCATCTATCCTGTGTAGAAGATAGCCCTCCTGCAGAGAATAATCAATATTAAAAAGTGCTACACTTTGTATGAAAATAGAATTCGGAGGAGATCAAATGCAACCCGCCAAAATGGAAGCATTGAAGACTATCGGTAATTTGCCGGACAATGCCGACATGGATGAAATCATGTACAGGCTTTATGTACTGGATAAAATCCGAAAAGGCCAGGAGGCAGTTGAACAGAACCGCACCCTCAGCAGCGGCGAACTCATACGCAAAATCGACGCATGGTAATCTGGTCAGATCCGGCAAAAGTGGATCTTCGATCCATCCATAATTACATCGCACACGACTCCCGCTACTACGCCAAAAAAGTGACTCAGGATATCGCAGCAAAAACGGATATTCTCAACGAACTACCACTCATGGGAAAGATTGTGCCGGAACTCAACAACGTGAACATCCGGGAACTATCGCTATATTCCTACCGGATCCTCTATGAGATCAAGGATCAGGATCTCTTCGTGCTGGCAGTGATACACAAGAGAAGGGATTTTCAGCCAAAGATCATTGATCAGTAACACTAATCTTCTGCTTCAGAGAATAGTCATACAATGTCTATAATAATGCGACGAAACAGCAACCTGATCTACTATGCAGCTTTTCTGATCTTCCTAATCCTCTCAGGATTCAATACGGCCTGTGGAGCCGAAGCGGAAACTGATAACCCGCCCGCCATCGAGTTTGATCCCGCCCTCCCCTGGTTGAATGTCTCCCGCCCGCTGACTCTGGCCGACCTCAAGGGCAAGGTGGTGATACTGGATTTCTGGACCTATGGCTGTATCAACTGCATCCATGTGCTGGAGGATTTGAAGCGCCTGAAGCACAAATATGGCGACCAGATCGCCATCATCGGCGTGCATACGCCAAAATTTGATAATGAAAAAAATATCGACACCCTGCGGCGCATCGTCGTTCGCTACGATGTCGACCATCCAGTGGTCAATGACGTGGAGTCCAGGCTGGGCAGACTCTACGGCATGCGCGCCTGGCCCACACAGTATGTCATCGATCCTGAAGGCGGCGTACTCGGCAAGGTCGTTGGAGAGGACAATTATGAAATCTTCGACAGCACGATCAAAAAACTGCTGAAAAAACATGCTGCGGTAATCGATAAAACACCGCTGCCTATTGCGCTTGAAAAAGAGAAGCTCGAAAAATCCCTGCTGGCGGCGCCCGGAAAGATCGCCGTATCCGACCAATATGTCGCCATCAGCGACTCTCTGCATCATCGCATTATTCTTGCCACCCACGACGGTAAGATCGAGAAAATCATTGGTGGCAAATCTTCCGGCTTTAGCGACGGCGCCTATGCACGCGCCCGTTTCAAGTCTCCGCAAGGCCTGGCCTTTTCCGACAGCGGATTATATGTTGCCGATACCGGCAATCACTCCATTCGATTTATCGACCTTGCCACAGAGAAGGTCTCAACCGTGGCCGGCAATGGAAAAAACGAGGTTCACCGCGGCAGCACATATCCAGCCAGGAAAATCGGCTTGCGCTCTCCCTGGGGGCTCGCCCTGAAGGAGTCGCAGCTCTATATCGCCATGGCGGGCATTCATCAGATATGGCGTCTGGATCTGAAGAAAAAAATTATCGGCCCCTACGCCGGCAGTGGACGTGAGGGCATCAGCGACGGCTCACTGAAGCGCTCGAGTTTCAGCCAGCCCAGCGGACTGTCGCTCATTGGAGACCTGCTTTATGTCGCCGATGCCGAGGATTCCGCACTGCGCAGAATTGATACGCGTAAACAGCAGGTGGAAACCCTGGCCGGAACTGGTCTGTTCGATTTTGGCGACCGTGATGGTCCACTGAGCAAGGCAGAGTTGCAGCATGTTCTCGGCGTCGCTGTTGTGGACAGGGAACGCATCTTTATTGCTGATACCTACAATCACAAGCTCAAACTGGTGGATCTGAAAAAAAGAACCATCACCACTGTCGCAGGCACCGGCAAACCCGGCAAGGGCAATGGGGTCGCGTTGAGCGCAGCATTGAATGAACCGGGCGGCATCGCCGTACTGGATGGATCAATTCTCATCGCCGACACCAATAATAACCGCATCATGCAATATGATTTAAAAAGCCATCGTCTGAGCGAATGGAAACTTGGCAAATAGGAATAGATAGATCGCTAATTTTTCAAAATATCCACACTCTGTAAGGCTATCAATTTGGAGGTGGGACTTTAGTCCCGCATAAGCAGTCGAGGCCAGATCCTCACCTCCTGACACTTTGTCATGCTTTTGGATTTCCGCGCTGCACTCTCCCTCCAGAAATATATTATTTTCCCTTTATAACCAGCATGTTATCAATTCACTCATGATCATGGCACAAACATTGCTACTTTCTTCGATGTCGCCGACTGGAATAAAACCAGCCGGTAATTTAAACCAAAGAGAGAACTAATATGAAAAATCGAATGTGCAAACTTAGCCACCAAATCAAAGTCATTGTTGGTGCTGTAGCCATTACCGGGGTTGTAATCGCAGCACCGGTCAATGCCGACATGTCAGGAATGCAGGGCATGCAAGGCATGGGTGGCATGTCAGGTATGCAGGGCATGGGCGGTATGTCCGGCATGCAAGGCATGGGCGGTATGTCCGGCATGCAAGGCATGGGCGGTATGTCAGGTATGCAGGGCATGGGCGGTATGTCGGGAATGCGCGGAATGAGTGGCATGTCCGGGATGACTGGAATGTACGGCACCTACCATGTCACTCCGCAGGGCGTTGTGCTCCAACCTAAGGGTATGTATGGAATGGGTGGTATGAGCGGTATGTCAGGCATGCAGGGCATGGGTGGTATGAGCGGCATGGGTGGAATGAGCGGTATGTCCGGTATGGGCGGTATGTCAGGCATGCAGGGCATGGGCGGTATGGGCGGCATGAGTGGAATGTCCGGCATGGGTGGAATGAGCGGTATGTCAGGCATGTCCGGTATGGGCGGCATGAGCGGCATGTCCGGGATGGATGGTATGAGCGGCATGTCCGGTATGGGTGGCATGAGCGGCATGTCCGGCAGTGGAATGAGCGGTATGTCAGGCATGGAGGGGGAAAAGGAGAAAGAGGAAAAGAAGAAATAGTCTTTTCCACAGCGTAGAAAAAGGGCCGTTATCGCTATGAATCGATAACGGCCTTATTATCAAATCGATCAGGAGGCTGCGGCACCGGTTCCTCTGCTGGTGGAAGGAGCAGTGCTTTCAGCAAGATCGTACTTGCTGATGAGACGGTATACATGGCGTTCGCTGATGCCCATCACCTGCGCCACGGTGGCGCGATGCCCTGCATGCTTGGTTAACAGCATCTTCAAATAGGAGACTTCGAGCTCCTCCATCGTAGGCTCCACGCCCCGGGGTATATCCAGCTGGAAGCCCGTCTGCTGTTTCTCACAGGAGCTGAAAGTCAGGTGTTGATCACGGATGGTTTTCTTGCTGCGGGAGAGAATAATCGCCCGCTCCACGACATTCTTCAATTCACGCACGTTGCCGGGCCAGTCATAGGCAATGAGCTTGCGCATTGCCTCTTTGGTGACGGTTTTCTGCACACGCCTGGAAAAATTGTGGTTGCGGATGAAATGCTCCACCAGATAGGGGATATCCTCGCGCCGTTCACGCAGCGGCGGCGTATAGATGGTGAAAGCCTCCAGCCGGTAAAAAAGATCCGCGCGAAATCCACCGCTTTCTGACATCCTCTTCAGGTTCCGGTTGGTGGCGGCTACGATTCTCACATCCGAAGTGAGATCGCGGGTTCCTCCCACACGCCGGAATATGCCGGTCTCCAAAACCCGCAGTAATTTCGCCTGGATGGCGGGTGGGATTTCGCCGATCTCATCGAGAAACAGCGTGCCTCCCGCAGCCCCTTCGATAAGCCCCTGTTTTTTCTGGTGCGCACCGGTGAAGGCGCCCTTCTCATGACCGAACAGCTCGGATTCGAAAAGGCTCTCCTGCAAGGTGCAGCAATCCACCGCCACGAAGTTGCGTTTGGCGCGGGGACTCTGTTCGTGAATGGCGCGCGCCACCAGCTCCTTGCCTGAACCACTCTCACCCAGCACCAGCACAGTCATGTCGCTGGACGCAACGGCATCGATATGCTCCTTGACCCGATCCAGCGCGGGGCTATGGCCGATCATAAAAGATAGTGAGCCAGCCTGCGCCTGCAAACGAGCCTTGCAGAACTGGTGATCTGCCTTGAGGGCAGCAGTCTCCAGCACCCGATGAACCGTGAGAGTCAACTCCTCGGGGCTCACGGGTTTGGTGAGATAATCCGCAGCTCCTGCCTGGATAGCCTCTACTGCATTTTTCACGGTACCGTAGGCGGTCAATATGATGACCGAACAGGAGTCACACAGCACCGGCAACTCGGTGAGACAATCCCCGTCGGGGAGGCGCATATCGGAGATAATCAGATCCGGTTCATATTTGCCGAGATACTCCCGTGCCTGGCGCATGCTCTCTACACCGGTAACGCTATGCCCCATGCCTTGCAGCTGATGTACAAGCATCCTATTCAGTAATTTGTCGTCTTCGACAGCCAGTATTCTGGCGCTCATGATAGCAACCTCTCAACACTGGCCTCAGGCAGCCTGACAATAAAACAGCTGCCCTTGCCCAACTCGCTCTCTACCATTAGAGCACCGTCGAAGCTCTCCACGATAGCCCGGCAGATGGGCAGCCCCAGGCCGGTGCCTTCTACGCCATCCGCACGGCGGCTGAAGAACGGCATAAAAAGCCTGGGCATGTTCTCTTCTGAAATACCAACTCCGCTATCGCAGAAGCGCACCACCACTTCACCCTCCTCGATGCTGCCTGTGATACGCAGCTCACCACCGGAGGGCATGGCGTGAAAGGCATTCTGCACCAGGTTCAAAATCAGCATGCGTATCTCGCCATCATTGGCAAACACCCTATACTGCTGTTGCGGAAACGATTCGACGATCTCGATGGAGGCCTCTTGCGCATCCCACCTCACCAGGCTGAGCGTATCCTCCACCGCCTGCCGAATATCCACCAATTGCGGCTGACCGGCCGGAGAGGCGCTCAGGTGCAGCAGGCGATCGGTGATGCGGATGCATTGATCCATCTGCTGCTCCACGATACCCAGGTAGTCTCCGATTTCATCCGGCTGCCCCTCTTTGACGATCATTCCCGCCAGTGAGTGCAGCGCCAGCTTCATGGAGCTTAGTGGATTGTAAATTTCGTGAGCCACCCCGGCCGCCAGTCGACCCAGTTCGGACAATCGCTGCTCATGCGTAAAACGCACATCCTGGGTGAGATCACGAATCGACTCAACCAGCAGGATCATCTCTTTTCCATCTCTGACGATGGTCATGGGCGCAGCGTAGATCTCCACATCCAGGGTATCGCCATCACACCTGGTATGTTGGTGGATCACCTTCAGTTTCCTGTCCTCCCTGCGAATCTCTTCAAGCGGGCAGGTCACCAATTCAGCGGGACAGGGCGCATCCAGATTATGGGTCGCGTAGCACTTCTGCCCCACCCAGGACTTGTCGGGACACCCCGTCTGCTCGCGAAATGTGCGGTTCACCAGCAGCATGTTGTAGTCATCGTCGATAATGCGCACACCATCAGGAATAGCATCAATCATACTCTGCAGGAATGCCTCGCCCTCCTCCGTCTGACGCAGGCTGGATTGAAGATTCGCAGCCATCAGATTGAAAGTTTCACCCAGAGCCGACAACTCATCGTTGCCTTCTAAACTGACACGGGTATCGAGCTGGCCATGCGCAAGGGAGTGGCTGGCGCTGTTCAGAGACTCCACCGGCTGCAGAATAAAGCGGCGAATGAACCACCAGCCGCCCAATAGATTGATGATGACGATCAATGCTCCCGCGCCCATCAGCATAAGCGTCGTCTTGCGCGCCTTGTGACGAATGGGGACGGCGTCATAATCCACGATCAGGACACCATTCACGGGATTCTGCTCCACCGGTCCGTGGCACTCCTGACACTGGGGTTTGTTATGCACGGGGTTGATGCTGCGCAGCACCTCCACTCCCTGCTCGTCCTGCATAAAAATTGTTTGCGGCGTGGAATGCCGAATCAACTCCCGATCAAGAATCAGGCCCATCGATTCCGTATGGCTGGTAAAACGCACCTGGCCAAAGGGTTCGGCGATCAACACTTTTCTGATGTTGGGTTGTTGGCCCAGGCGGTTGACAATGAAGATCAGTCCCTCGAGATCACGCTTGAGCATGGCGTTTTCCAGCGACGACTGCAGCAGACGATTGACATCACGCGCCGCCTGCGCCCGCTCCTGTTGCAACTCGCTCTGGTAGAAAGCAAAGAACAATCCCAGAAAAACCAGCGAACTGATCAAAAACCCGGCGACCGTGGCCAGAGTAAATTTATGATTCAGGCTTTTTCCAAACCAGTTCATCTCTGCCATTGTTTCTCCTGAACATTCAACAATCGGCGTGAATGCACGGAAGACCTCCTCATTTCAGGGTTTTTCATTCTACTGATGATAAGCAATCAAGTCTCTGACAATTTGTCATGTAAAGCAAATCTATTTTCCTCAATCCGGCATCGCTACTAAAGTGCTGTCCATAAATAACATCACGATATCGTGCAGCGAGGCAGGGTTATTATTAAGCAACTCCCATTCTCCTCAAGACTTTTGCACAACCAGAAAATAACTGGCATGACTTTTGCTTTCTGTTAATAATTAAATTATTAGCACACCACCTGTTCGTACTCATTTTCGGGAGAAAATGCTATGCCAAAACTGTTTGACACCATATTGCCAGGGCTGCTGGCGATCACCCTCAGCACCACTGCAGGCGCAGGTGACGACGCACCCGCTACCATTGAGGAGGCACTGGAAGAGAGAGGCTGGTCGGT
>JAUVEG010000263.1 GCA_030594925.1 Gammaproteobacteria bacterium | reverse complement strand
CGTTAGCCGTTAACCAGATTAACAAACAAAACAACGAACAAACTCTAAATGCATGCTTACTGATAATTTTATATTGCGACACAATGGCCCAAGGCCAACTGAAGTGCCTCAGATGCTCGAGAAAAACCATGCGTTTGTTTGAATATGATGAGAATAAGAGTCAAAGCAACCTTGCCAAACATGGCATTAATTTTGAAACTGCTCAGCCTCTCTGGAATGACCCTGATTTACTGGAAATTCCAGCCAGGACGACAGACGAAATCAGATTTCTGATCATTGGCAAAATCGACTATAAGCACTGGTCCGCTGTAATCACCTATCGAGGAGATGTTATTCGCATCATTTCTGTCCGCAGATCACGAAAAGAAGAGGTTGAACTCTATGAAAGCTAAGATATTCGACAAAAAGTTTGATGACAACCAGGGCATCTCGAATTCCCTTGATATTTCAAAAGCCACTAGACCAAATCAAGAGCAAAGAAGGGTCAATGTCGATTTTCCTGTATGGATGATTGCCTCTTTGGATAAGGAGGCAAAACACTTAGGCGTGACCCGCCAATCAGTCATTAAAATATGGCTTGCCGAACGCCTGGAGAAGGTGGCTTCTACCCGGTAAGGCGGAGAGATCAGAAATACCCACGGCGGATGTTCCGATTCTGCAATAAAGACGCTGTAGCGTATAAGGCAAGAGTGAGTTAGACTGGCTTCAACGTGCTGCTGCACAGGGAATATTTATCACACATGGAGGTGATTATGGCCATCAGCGACTGGCCCGAAGAGGAACGTCCACGCGAGAAACTGCTGCACAAGGGAGCAAAATCCCTCTCTGATGCGGAGTTGCTCGCGATCTTTTTGCGCACCGGCATCAAGGGCTTCACGGCTGTCGATATGGCGCGCGACCTGCTGAATCGCTTCGGCAGTCTGCGCCAGCTGCTGGCTGCGGATCACCACAACTTCTGCCTGGCGCCCGGTCTTGGCGACGCCAAGTACGCCCAACTGCAGGCAGTGCTGGAGATGAGCCGCCGCTACAACAGCGAGACGCTGCAGCGCGGCATCGAGATCACCTCGCCGCAGGCGGCCCACGGCTACCTGCAGGCGCAGCTTGGCAGCTATCCCAACGAGGTCTTCGGCGGCCTGTTCCTCGACACCCGTCACCGCATGATCTGCTTCGAGGAGCTCTTCTACGGCACCATCGACGGCGCCAGTGTGCATCCACGCGAAGTGGTCAGAAAGGCGATGCATTACAATGCCGCTGCCGTCATCTTCGCACACAACCACCCGTCAGGCGTGGCTGAACCCAGCCAGGCGGACATCCAGATCACCGGCAGGCTCAAATCAGCGCTGGCGCTGATCGATGTGCGCGTGCTGGATCATATTGTGGTGACTCTGGATGAGTGTGTTTCACTGGCGCAGCGGGGGCATTTGTGATTCACTTTTGACGAAACATGCGTCACTGCTCGAACTCGATTCAGCGTCGCTTGCGGATGACTGGGATGAATTATTAAAAACGATAACTGAAGTTGACTTCAGGGCTGATTCAAGACCCTGAACAGAAAATCTGTGTGATATCAGCCAGAGATATGCATCGAAAGGAGAGATTGATTTATGAAAAAGCAACTAAAAACCCTACCTGAGTTTAGTAACGAGAGAGAAGAGAGACGCTTCTGGGAAACCCACGACTCGACTGACTATCTCGATTGGAAACAGGCTCATCAGGTTGTCATGCCTAATCTGAAGCCTACGACGAAAACCATATCCCTGCGACTTCCACAGCATCTTCTGGACTCTATCAAAACAGCAGCCCACGCACGTGACGTGCCATACCAGTCACTGATTAAGGTATGGCTACAAGAAAAGCTCCATGGCCATTAATAGAATCGCCGGCGTGAACTGGAAGGAGGCTTTCAAAAGCTTCGCTCGCAATGACAGGACTCTATGGATAAATCAGGACATCCTTGAGATCTCTCACATGCATTCGAGATGACAAAAAAGATACAAATTAAACTCTTGGCAATCTCACTCTCTATTGTTATGGTCGCATCCTTTCTATAAAAACAGATCACTTATTATGAGCAAACCTTTTGTCGCTGTGCTGATGGGTTCGAAGTCCGATCTTCCCGTCATTGAAAAAACCCTGGATGTACTGAGATCCCTGCAGGTTCCTTTTGAAGTGCGCATCACCTCGGCGCACCGTACGCCGGATGTCACCCATGCCTATGTCAAGGATGCCGATGAGCGTGGATGCAGCGTCTTTATCGCCGCCGCAGGCCTGGCTGCGCATCTGGCCGGCGCGGTTGCCGGGCTGACCCTGAAACCTGTCATCGGCATTCCGCTGGACGCAGGCCCGCTGCAGGGTATGGACGCGCTGCTCTCTACCGTGCAGATGCCCGGTGGCATCCCCGTGGCATCCGTGGCCGTCGGCAGCGCCGGAGCCAAGAATGCCGCCTACCTGGCGGCGCAGATCCTCTCCCTTTCGGATGCGGAACTCGCACAGCGCGTCAAGGCTGAGCGCCAGGCCAATGCCGAGGCCGTCATCGCCGCTGACAAGGAGCTCCAGGGAGAGCTTTGACCCCGGTAGAGCTACGCCAGGCTGCGCAGATTCTAAAAGCAGGCGGCATTGTCGCCTGCCCGACTGAAGCTGTTTACGGACTCAGCTGCGATCCGCTGCAGCAGTCAACCGTCGAACGACTGCTTGCAATCAAACACAGGGATGTCGGCAAGGGGTTGATCCTGGTGGCATCCTCGATCGCGCAAATCCCCTCTTTTGTCACGACTCCCGACATACGCAGAGCCGCTATTCTGCAAAGCTGGCCCGGCCCGGTCACCTGGCTGCTTCCTGCGACAGCCGCTGCTCCAGCGTGGATCAGGGGAGATCACGACACCATTGCAATGCGCATCACCGCGCATCCGCTAATGGCTGCGCTGTGCGAGGCTTTCGGCCATTGCCTGGTCTCCACCAGCGCCAACCTCTCAGGAGAGGCGCCCGCAACATCAGCTCTTCAGGTGCAACAACAGCTTGGCAAGCAGATTGATCTGGTTCTACATGGAAAGAGAGGAACATCACACAAACCAACCACTATCCGGGATGCAGTCAGCGGAAAAATCATCAGGTAACATCTCAAAAGCCCGTGCAATTCG
>JAUVEG010000269.1 GCA_030594925.1 Gammaproteobacteria bacterium | reverse complement strand
ACCATCGAGAAGATCGGCCCGAGCCCATTCAAATTCTAAGGAGCATTCGTTATGAGCGATCTCAATACCAACATGATCGAGAAGTATCGCAACAGCTTCCTGAATGAAGTTGAAGCAAATGTCGAGGAAGGCGAATGGGTCAAGATGTGCATGCAGTGCGGTGTATGTTCAGGCTCCTGTCCGCTGGGCAACGCCTGGGATCATCCGCCGCAGGAACTCTTCATGATGATTCGCGCCGGCAAGCGCGAGGAAGTCCTGAGTTCCGACTCCATGTGGATGTGCACCTCCTGCTACAACTGCATCGTACGCTGTCCGCGCGAGGTTCCCATCACCCACATCATGCACGGCCTGGCGCACTACGCCAAGCGCCTCGGCATGCAGCCCAAGGAGCAGCCGACTGCAAAATTTGCACAGCTGTTCTGGGACAACCTCATGAAGAAGGGGCGCGTCAACGAGCTCAAGCTCGGCGTCGATCTCTATTTCAAGGTTGGCGAAGGCATGAAAACAGCCATGAAGAACAAGGATATCGGCATGGCGATGTGGAAAGCCAAGCGCATGAACCCGATGGAGTTTTTTGGCGGTCACGCCGTCAAGGATCTCAAGGGTTTCCAGAAGGCGATCAAAAAAGCCGAAGAGCTGGAAGCTGCCCGTCTCGAAAAGCACAAGGCCTGAGGAGCATAAACCATGGCAACACGTGAATATTCGTTCTACCCCGGATGCTCCTCGCAGAAAGGCGCATCTTCATCCAACTACCTGGTTTCGGTCGAGACCATGTGTGAAGAGCTGGATATCAAGCTCAACACCATTCCCGACTGGAACTGCTGCTCCGCCTCCATCGGCTATGCCGGCGGCGGCGAGCTGCCGCGCCTGACGCTGTCGGCGCGTAACATTGCGCTCTCCGAGGAGCACAATCCCGACCAGGAGATCGTCGCCACCTGCGCCGCCTGCTGGCTCTCTACCAAGGAGGCCGCCGAGCGTCTGCATGATGACCCAAGCATGTTTGCAGAAGCCAATACGGCGCTGGCAGAAGCTGGTCTCAAACTGACCAACAAGACCCCCATCAGGCATATGGCGGAAGTGCTGGTTGAGGACATCGGTTTCGATGCCATCGCCGCCAAGGTCACCAAGCCGCTGGAAGGTCTCAAGATCGCTGGATACGTCGGCTGTCAGACCAACCGTCCCTTCGGCATCGCCGGAGAGTCATTCGAGAACCCGGTCTATCTCGACAAGATGGTCGACGCCCTCGGCGCCGACTCGGTTCCCGACTACGAGAAAAAAGTGCAATGCTGCGGCGGCGCGCTGGCCTTCTCCGAGCCGGAGAAGTCGCAGGAGATGATCAAGGGGATTCTCGAGTCAGCCTATGACCACGGCGCTGACATGATCGTTACCCCCTGCCCCGTCTGTCAGATGAACGTCGAGGTCTACCAGGGTCAGATCAATGACACCCACGGCACCAAGTTCGACATGCCTGTGCTCTACTACTCGCAGCTGATGTCGGTCGCCTTCGGGCGCTCGGCGAAAGACGCGGCGCTGAACGGCCAGGTGATCAAGTCCAAGCAACTGGAAGAGATTGCCGGCAAGTAAGGCGGGATCAACCAGCACAGCAATTGAAGCCCCGTTGATACGGGGCTTTTTTTGTTTTACACAGAATGAACCACGGAACACACTGAATACACGGAAAAGAAAACCAGAACACTTCCGTGTGTTCCGTGGTAAATATTGAATTGTAAGAGAGCCGTAGGGTGTCAATAAGCGAAGCGCATTGCACCAACAATGTCATGGTGGGATGCGCTACCGCTTATGCCACCCTACTACATCTACGCAAAAACATGCCGAACAAACGCAAGCTGTCAAAGCAGGAGCGCCGCCACTACTACGAGCAGATGCTGCGGCGCTATACCAAACAGCGGCACAGAAATGCGGCGGCTGCGCCCGGCTGTCAGCAGATGATCTTTGTCCTGGATCATCTCAAGGCGGGGTTCAACGTCGCCAAGATTTTCCGCAGCGGCGAGAGCTTCGGCGTGCATGAGATTCACCTCATCGATATCCCGCCGTTCGATCCTGCACCGTCCAAGGGCGCTTTCAGAAAGGTCCCTGCCCGTTTCCATGAAAATTTTGACAGTTGCTATGAGGAACTGATCGAGCGAGGTTATCAATTCTTTACGCTGGAGCCCGGCTGCAACGAAACTTTAAACGCGACAGAGCTTCCTGAAAAAAGCGCCTTCGTCATGGGCCATGAGGAGCATGGCATCAGCTTTGACCGCAGCCAGTATGCCATTCAATGCCTCTCGATTCCGCAGTTTGGCCAGACAGAAAGCCTCAATGTCAGCATCGCAGCCTCCATCGTGATGTATGAATACAGTCGCCAATTCCCCTGAACACTTCCACCTCATAGGATGTGCTGAATTCCGGAATTAATCAGCATCGAATCTGCCTCTCCTTATGCTTCTGACATAATCCTCTACATTTTCTACCTGCTCATTATCCTTCCAGATACCAAATAGCTCACTTGATGTTATCTCCTGGTCATTCTCCTCTTCGATGGGAACTAATTTGGCGCAAGCCTTACCACGGTAGGTGATGATAACCTCTTCACCCCTCTTTACCGTGTTGAGAAGTTCCGTAGAGTGGAACCTGAGATCTTTTGCTGTCGCACGCATTGCGAACCTCACACATCATTAAGTTGATACATTAGAACCTCTTGCAAGAGCCTCACAAGTTACTACAAATCGTAGATCTGTAGTATACCGCTGAGTTGCTGCTGCTCATCCACGACAACCAGGGAGTTGATCTTTCGCTCCAGCATGATCTTCTCTGCTGTCGCGAAGCGCTCATTCTGATCGATGGTGACCGGGGTGGTGGTCATGATGTCATCACTGTTGTTGCTGAAAAATGTTTCACCCTGCGCAATGGCGCGCCGCAGATCGCCATCGGTGATGATGCCCAGAACCTGGTTGTCAGCCACGACGATCGCTGTGCCAAGACGTCCCTTATTCATGATGCCGATGGTTTCCAGCAGTGATGTTCCAGGCGCCACAACCGGCAGCGGCTCCTTGTGCATGACATCCTTTACCTGCGTCA
>JAUVEG010000005.1 GCA_030594925.1 Gammaproteobacteria bacterium | reverse complement strand
GCATGAGTTATCTATTTGTGGATTCTATGAATAAATCAGAACTTCCTTTATTATCCTGTTTTTCAGTCTGTTTGTCGTTGTAGACATGCCATTCTAATAGAGAACACCAGTCGCGTGAGAAAGTTTCATCTTTTGACCATGTCTGCGCTGTTGTTATTGACAGCCACTGCCTCTGCCGGGAGCATTACGCCATCCTGTCAGGCGAGGGGAGTTGTCTATGAGGAGGTGGAGGAACTCACCGGCAAGGTTGAAATTGCTGCAGACAGCAGTGAACTCTTCATGAAAAATGAGTTGCTGATTTTCAGCGGCAATGTGCAGATGAGACACTCTCAACAGAGTGTTGCTGCTGATGAGGTTCGCTATTCACGCAAGCTGAACCAGGCCACGGCAACAGGTGATGTGCAGTTACGGCAAGCCGGTTTTGAGGTGGATGCGGAGAGCGCGGCACTGGATATCAACACCCGCACCGCTACACTGCAAAAAATCAGCTACCGCATTCCGGAAGTTGGTGGTCAGGGCAGGGCCAGCAGCGCCACCGTCAGGGAACAGGGGGTCTCCAGACTACACGACATCAGCTACAGCACATGCCCGCCAGAGGATGAAGCCTGGCGTATCTCGGCAAAAAGCATCGATATCGACAGGGAAAATGGCGTCGGCAGGGCGGCAGGCGCGCGGCTGTCATTCATGGGTATGACCTCTCCGGCGCTTCCTGGTTTTTCGTTTCCGCTCGACGATAGTCGCAAAAGCGGCTTCCTGATTCCCAAAATCGGCTACTCTGACAGCACCGGAGTGGATTTCTCAATACCCTACTACTTCAATATCGCACCAAATTATGATGCAACGCTGTTTCCGCGGATTACCTCTGAACGCGGGATGTTGATGGGGGCGGAGTTTCGCTACCTGACCCCGATTCATAGCGGCACTTTTTTTACCGATATCGCTTTCAACGATACCAAATATACAGGGGGGGAGCAGATTCGCTACGTGATCAGTTTTAAAAACCGATCACAATTTAATGCGCATCTGAAAGCGGATATCAATTACAACTACCTCTCAGACAACGACTATCTCGAGGATTTTAGCGGCAGTCTGGCGCTCAGGAGCAGCCGCTATGCGACCCAGATGGCGCGACTCAGTTATGATGAAGAGAACTGGAGCAGTAATCTGCTGGTTGAAAATCTTCAGGTGATAGATGAAGGGAGTGAAGAACCCTATCGGCGTTCGCCCCAGCTGGATTTTAACTGGCGCAAGGTTCACAGCTATGGCCTGGTGAGTCGCCTGGACGCCCAGCTGACGAGCTTTAGGAGAAGCAACTCGGTCGAAGGGGGGCGTCTTCATCTGCGCCCTGCTGTTGGCGTTGACTGGATCAAACCCTGGGGGCATGTGAAAAGCATGCTCACCGGCCACTATACCGACTACAATCTGGAGAATGTCAGCCCGGGTGATCCCGTGACGATTACACGCAATCTCTATACCTTCTCTGCTGATGCCGGGCTCTTTTATGAGCGGCAGGCAGAGTGGTTCGATCATGGCGGATATCAGACCCTGGAGCCCCGGCTCTTCTATCTCTATACGCCTTTCAAAGATCAACAGGATATTCCGCTTTTTGATACCAAGCTTGCTGATTTCAGTTTTGCAAACCTGTTTCGTGAAAATCGCTATGCAGGATTTGACCGCATTGGCGGGGCTAATCAGATTACAGCTGCTGTGACCACCAGATTTATTGACGACAGCAGCCAAAAAGAGTGGTTGCGGGCAAGTTTTGGACAAATCTACTATATCGATGAGCGCAGTGCTGCAGCATTTCCCGACCAGATTACAGGCCCGGATACCTCGGCATTTGTTGGTGAGCTCTATGCCCGTATTACTGATCTGTGGTCGACAGAGGCGGTGTTGCAGTGGGATCCGGATGAAGAAATTGTTGACAAAAGTCTGTTGCGACTCAGCTATCATGACGATCCGAAGAAGCGCTTTCTCAGCGTTGCATACCGAAAAGATCGCTCGCAACCTGCTGAATTTACAGATCTCTCCTTCCGTGTGCCGTTGAGTGCAAATTTGAACGCTGTGGGGCGATGGCAGTATTCACTGCTTGACAACAAGTCTCTGGATACGATTGCCGGCTTTGAGTATGACTCCTGTTGCTGGCGTCTGCGCGCAGTCGTGCAGCAGCATATCGCAGACGACGGTTTAGACAATGACCTCGGGTTTTTTGTGCAACTGGAGTTGAAGGGGCTTGGCGGGATTGGTTCAGGAAGTATTGACTCCGTTTTGTCGAAAAATGTCTACGGCTATGACGGTTTCGAGTATTATTAGATGGTTTTAGGTTTTAGGTTTTAGGTTTTAGGTTTTAGGTTTTAGGTTTTAGGTTTTAGGTGGGGAGACTTAAAACCTAAAACTTAAAAACCTAAAACATTACCCTGTTTTGAGCTTTTTGGAAAAATTTTAGAGATGAACATGACAAAACTATTGATAGTTGCCGCCTTGCTGATGATGTCGCTGCCGCTGCAGGCAGCCCGTCCGATCGATGATATCGTTGCTGTGGTTGACGATGATGTGATTCTGCGTTCGGAGCTCAATCGCGCCCTGCGGGGTACTCCGAGGCCGGCCGGTGTTTCAAAAAAGATGCACGAAGAGCGGGTGCTGGAAAAGCTGATCTCGAACAAGGCGCAGAAACTTGCGGTTAAAAAAAGCGGCGTCAAGGTGACAGAAGCGGAGATCGATGAAGCCGTAGCCTTGATTGCAGCACAGAATAAAATCACGGTCACTTTTCTAAAAGAGGTCTTGCAAAAACAGGGACAGGATTATGGCGCCTTTCGCAAGAATATTGGCGAGCAGTTGTTGCAGCGAAATTTTCAGCGCAAAATGTTGAGCAGCCTGGTTCAGGTGACAGATTCGGAGATCGATGATTATCTGGCGCTGCATGGATCGAAAGCAAAATCTAAAACAGTGACGCAGATACACTCGCGGCATATTCTGCTGCGCACCGGAGAGACGCGTTCAAACAAGGCTGCAAAAATGGAGCTGCAGGAGTTTCGTTCGCGTATTCATGCCGGCGAATCTTTTGCTGATATTGCGCGGGCCTTTTCTGATGATACCGCCTCAGCGCTGAATGGTGGAGACCTCGGCTGGTTGTCTCCTGGCGTGGCCACTCCCCAGTTTCAGAGTGTCATGAACCGCACCTCGGTCAATACGCTCAGTCAGCCCTTTCAGTCACCGTTTGGCTGGCACATTGTAAAGGTTTTGGGGCGGCGCAAACATCAAGGCGCCGATAGTGCAGCTCGTGATGCAGCACGCGAAAAAATCCAGCAACGTAAAATCGAAGAGAATGTCGCCCTGCTGACGCGCAGGCTGCGCCAGCAGGCCTATGTTGAAAAACATCTGGACCCTGCTGAGTGAAGCGACGCATTGCGGTAACATGCGGGGAGCCGGCAGGCATTGGTGCGGATCTCTGCATACAATTGATACAGCAGACGCATGGTGAACTGCTGTTTATAGGTGATCCTGATGTGCTCACGCGCAGGGCGCGGCAGCTGGATCTACCGCTCTCCCTGCATCTTCTCGATGCTGCAGACAGCAGCATGGTGCATCAATCCGGCATTATGAATCTGCTTCCAGTCACATTTCCCGGCGAAGTGGTTTGTGGAAAACTCAATGCTGAGAACAGCGCAGTGGTGCTGGAAACCCTGGATATCGCTGTGAAAGGGTGTCTCAGCGGTGATTTTGCCGCCATGGTGACCAACCCGGTGCACAAAGGCGTGATCAATGATGGCGGTTTTTCCTTTAGCGGCCATACCGAGTATATCGCGGCGCAGACAGGCGGTTATCCGGTCATGATGCTGGCCTGCGAGGGGCTGCGGGTTGCATTGATGACCACCCATCTGCCGCTCAAGGAAGTTCCGGCTGCGATCAGCAGCGACCTTGTGAAAAAAGTGATGACCATCCTGCATCGGGAGTTGCAGAGTCGTTTTGGCATTGACTCTCCTGAAATCCTGGTGTGCGGACTCAACCCGCATGCCGGTGAAGGCGGTCATCTGGGGTCGGAGGAGTTGGAGATCATCGCGCCTGCACTGGAAGAGCTGCGCGAAGAGGGTGTTTCCAGTCATGGACCGCTGCCTGCCGACACCCTGTTTACCCCCCGTTATCTGCAGCATACCGATGCTGTCGTCGCCATGTATCATGACCAGGGATTGCCAGTGTTGAAGCACATGGGATTTGGCCGTGCGGTGAATATCACGCTCGGGCTGCCGCTGGTGCGCACCTCTGTCGACCATGGCACGGCGCTGGATCTCGCCGGCACAGGCAGGGCGGAGATTGGCAGTCTCGTTGCAGCCCTCGATGTTGCGCAAGGGATGACAGGTAGGTTTTAGGTTTTAAGTGTTAGGAATCCGTTTATGAGCAGAGAAATTATTCAGACTGACAAGGCGCCGCAGGCGATAGGCACCTACTCACAGGCTGTGAAGGTCAACACCACTGTTTACCTTTCGGGACAGATACCGCTTGTGCCTGAGAGCATGGAGATGGTGCAGGGAGATATGCGGGCGCAGATCATGCGTGTCTTTGACAATCTGCAGGCGGTGGCCGAAGCTGCAGGAGGTTCACTGGCTGATGTTGCCAAGCTGAATGTTTTTCTCACGGATCTGGGAAATTTCCCGCTGGTCAATGAGGTGATGGCGGACTATTTTGAAGAGCCCTATCCGGCGCGAGCAGCCATTGGCGTCGCTGCACTGCCGAAAGATGCCGGCGTGGAGATGGATGCGGTTCTTGAACTGTAGGTTTTTTTACCACAGATGAACACAGATAAACACAGATTTAGAAATGAAAGAACATCTGTGGAGAAAACAAAATTCGTAGGGTGGCATAAGCGGAGCGCATCCCACCATGACATTGTCTGGTGCAATGCGCGGAGCTTATTGACACCCTACGCTCATATCCGCAGATGAGCGAAACAAGCTACGGAATACACTGAAGCCACGGTGAAACAAGAAATGATTCCGTGTTGTCCGAGTGTTCCGTGGTAAAAATAGATCTTAAACCAGCTCCCTCGGCGCTATCATGCCGGGATGAAACTGACCGATCTCCATCAGCGTCTCTTCATCGAGAATCGTGAGGTGCTTTCTCTGACAACGGATCAACCCCTCTCTCTCCATCTCCTTGAGTACACGGTTGACATGCACGGAAGTCAGTCCGATAGCGTCGCCTATATCTTCCTGGGTGAGAGGGAAGATGATCGAATTAGTGGCTTCATCAAAGCCATCTTGCATCTGCATGCGCACCCTGTAGAAGAGCTCCAGTAATAGAAAAGCGATACTCTCCCGGGCATTTTTACGCCCGGTGCCGATCAGGTGGTGTTGACACAGGGTCATGTCATGCATTCCCATCTCGGCAAGCCCGATTGCCAGCTGCGGCTGTTTCTCCATCATCGATCGCAGTCGGGTGCGCGGAAATGCACATAGCGTACTCTCGATTAGCGCCTGTGCGCCATGCGTGTATCCGGCGCCTGCTCCTGTGCCGCTGACCTGAAATCCGAAAAAATCACCGGGAAGCACAAAACGCAGAATCTGGCGTTTACCGTTGTCGAGGATCTTGAAAAGAATCACCCAGCCATCGAACAGGGTGTAGATCGAGTGTGCAATGTCGCCTTCCCGGTAGAGACTCTCTCTTGCGGGCAGCAGATATTGAGCATCGCGAAACTCCTGCGTCCAGCCGAGTTCCTCTTCGGGAACACCACGAAACAGCGCCATTTTTCGAATCGGGCAGGTGATGCACTCGGTCTGCGGATCAGCGCACTGCTGCAAATTGGGTTTTTTATTCATTAAGATGCTGAACTCATTTGGTTGTGGAGTTGCCATCCGTCTGATCCTCAAACTAGATAGCTCTATTTTAGAATTCTCCGCTTTTTTGTAACAGCCCGTTTAGTTGATTTAAATCAATAAAACGGTTGTTTATGCTTTCAGGGTGTAATTTTTACTAACATTTTGAGAAAAATCAATCTATGTTAAATACTCATGTCGGGTAATACGTTATCCTTCGACAACGAGGGGCGATACCGGATGGTATAAAACGGTGCTTGGATTGGCTGTTTTTTCTTTGGAAATCATCTGTTTATTGTTCTGTACGGAGCCGCAGTCCTGACAATGCATGTTGTGCAGCATGAGTTGGAGTGAGGTTATAACCATAATTAAATCAGGAGATTAAGCGATGAAAAGCTTGATAACACTCGCTGCATTTCTGCTGTTCGGCGCCAATCCGGTGCTGGCTTCAGTTGATGCGCCACCAAAAGAGATGAGCGAAGAGACAAAGCAGTGTGTTAAATGTCATAAGAAAAACAACCCTGGAATCACCCAGCAGTGGGGAGCCAGCAAACACTATCGCGCCAAAGTTGGCTGTTATGAGTGCCACATGGCTAATGATGACGATGTAGACGCCTATATTCACGATGACGAAAAAGTCAAAAAGAGCATCTCCATTATTGTTTCGCCAAAAGACTGTGAAAACTGTCATGCAAAAGAGGTGAAGGAAAATAGTGAGTCACATCACGTCAAGGCAGGGCGGATTATGGCTTCACTGGACAACCTGCTGGCGGAAGTCGTCGAAGGCAATAGCGGCCTGATAACAGAAGGTTTCCCCGAAGGCAATTCAGCAGCGGCGGTCAACGGTTGCTGGCAGTGTCACGGCTCCCAGGTGAAGGTGCTCAAAGACGGACAGTTGGATCCTGCGACCTGGCCGAATACCGGCATCGGACGCATCAACCCCGATGGTTCCGAAGGCGCCTGTACCGCATGTCATGCACGTCACCAGTTCTCCGTCGCCCAGGCGCGTGAACCTGACACCTGCGGCAAATGCCACCTTGGTCCCGACCATCCGCAAAAAGAGATCTATGAGGAGTCCAAGCATGGCATCCAGTATGCGGCGCATAAGGATGATATGAACTTGGATAATCCCAAGTGGATTCCCGGCGAGGATTATTTTTCTGGTCCCACCTGTGCGACATGCCACATGAGCGCAACCAGGAAGCAGGACGTCAACCATAACGTCGGTTTGCGCATCTCCTGGAACAACAGGCCTCCTCTCTCCGTGCGTCCTGAAGTGACTGACAAGAAGATGGGTTCTCCTTCCGCTGCAATCGGTTGGGAAGATCGTCGTGACAGCATGAAAGATGTCTGCTCCGCCTGCCACAGCGAAGAGTATATCGACTCTTTCTATATTCAGTATGACGGCATGATCGCCTTGTATAATGAGAAGTTCGGCAAACCTGGAAAAGAGCTGTATGGAGCAGCCAAGTCCCTGCTCAAGCCCGCCAAATTCAGCAACAAGCTGGACTGGATCTGGTTCGAGCTGTGGCATCACGAGGGTCGCCGCGCACGTATGGGAGCATCCATGATGGCGCCTGACTATACCCATTGGCATGGCACCTACGATCTGGCCAAGCACTTCTACACCAAGATGATTCCTGAACTGGAGCACCTGGTGGCAAACGGCGCCGCTTCCGGCGATGCCAAGAAGAAAACGGCAGCCAAGGCTCTGCAAGCCAAGATCGATGAGGTTCTGAACTCGTCGAATCACATGTGGTATCTCGACAAGCTGACTGACAAGCAGAAAGCTGTGCGTAAGGCGGCCGTCGAAGACGCCAAGAAGAAGTATGCAAAATAGTGTTGCTGCGAGCTTGACTCTCAGTTAAGTTCAGTAATACATTACAAGGCCCTCTCCATATCATGATTTGGAGGGGGCTTTTTTATTCAGCGAGAAATCAAATGACAAAAATCCTTGCAGTATGTTTACTTGCAGCAGCCTTGAGTATGTCTGCATATGCCGAGCAACAGAAGCAGAGCGAATCACTACAAATTAATGAGCAGCAAAATAGCCCCAATACCAAACCTGATGCGGCACAGGCGCGACTGGATGCGGGTCGAAAACTGTGGGCTGAAAAAAAGCTGGATCTTGCAGAGGCGGAATTCAGAAAAGCGGTTGAGGAAAATCCTGAATCCGCAGCAGCTCGTGCAACCCTTGCAGGGTTTTTGTTGCTGCAGAACAAAAATCTGGAAGCCATTGATGCTTACCAGGATGCGATCATTCTGGATCCGGAGAATTCCAGGCTGTTTGCAGGCCTGAGCATTGCCTATCTGCATCAATCAAAATTCAATATGGCGAAAGCGATGGCAGATGAAGCGCTCAGGCTGAACCCGGAGATGAAGCAGGCGGAAAAACTCAATGAATACATTGAAGCCAAACTTGAAGCCATGGAACAGGCAGCAAATGCGCCAGCAGAAACTCAAGGAAAGAGGCCTGATGATGCCGTACACAAGATGCCGGAACATGGTGCAGTGATGAGTGAAGCTGACGATGCATCGACGACGGATGACGCCCCTGCGGCATCCTCTCCCCATTAAAGGCAGGGGAATATGTCTAAAATAAAATCAATCTTGCTGTTGGCTATCTTGTCTGTTTTTTTCACATCTTGCGATATGCAGCATAGTGGATATACAAGCAAGGAATTTTCCGGAGACTACAGAGTTTATGCTGGGATTGCCGAGTTCTTTGACTGCAATGAACAGGTGAAATATTTTGTAGCGGAATCGGGGGTCCACTCCGAATTGGCAGAAAAATATGCAGCGCTCGGGGTGCCTGAAAAAGATGATGTTTACATCAAGGTAGAAGGCTATCTGAAAAAAGAGCCTCAAATGGAAGGCATCGATCCGATAACGGTTTTCGTGCCAACGAAATTTATCAGCTTCGACCAGACGCGCGGCTGCGAGATGGGTCGGCAGCAAGGTCATTAAATGGAATGTCTAGCGAGGCCAAGTTTCAGGCTGACGAAACATGAAAGAGATTATTTTCTCTCGCCAAGGCGCCAAGACCGCAAAGGTTTTTCTTAGCGATCTTGGCGCCTTTGCGCCTTTGCGAGAGTCAATATTACTAGATACGCCTCGCACACAAAAACATCCCTGTTTATCGCTATTTGATTATCCATCAGAGATTCAGGGGCTTTTATTCTGCATATAGTGTAATCTGCCCCTGTTTTGATTCTCCTTATTGAATAACATCTATGAGTGATAACAGACTCTGGGCAGGGCGCTTCAATGAGCCGACCGATGCCTTCGTAGAGGCATTTACTGCATCGGTCGAATTCGATCAGCGGCTTGCTCCCCAGGACATTGCCGGTTCCATTGCACATGCAACCATGCTTGCCGCCCGGGAGATAATTACCGGGGAGGAGAAGCGGAGCATCATCGATGGCCTGAATGCCATCAAGGCGCAAATCGAAGCAGGCTCATTTCCATGGTCCGTTGCGCTCGAAGATGTGCACATGAACATCGAGGCGGCGCTGACTGACGCCATCGGCGTCGCCGGTAAAAAGCTGCATACCGGGCGTTCGCGCAATGACCAGGTGGCTACAGACATTCGCCTGTGGCTGCGTGATGAAATCGACCACATCAGCAGCGAAATTCGCCGTCTGCAAAAAGCATTGCTAAAGATGGCGCAGCAGGAGGCCGATGCAATTATGCCCGGCTTCACCCACCTGCAGACAGCCCAGCCGATCACCTTCGGGCATCACATGATGGCCTGGTTTGAAATGCTGTCGCGTGACGTCAGCCGCCTGGCCGATTGCCGCAGGCGCATGAATATCATGCCGCTGGGCGCAGCAGCACTGGCGGGAACCACCTATCCAATCGACCGGGAATTAACGGCTGAACTGCTGGGATTCGATGCGCCTGCAGAGAATTCACTGGATGCGGTTTCCGACCGTGATTTCGCCATCGAGTTTACCAGTGCGGCAAGCATCCTGATGATGCACCTGTCGCGCTTCTCCGAAGAGCTGATCATCTGGTCTTCGGCGCAGTTTGCCTTCATCGAGCTCTCCGACAGCTTCTGCACCGGCTCCAGCATTATGCCGCAGAAGAAGAATCCGGATGTGCCGGAGCTGATCCGTGGAAAAAGCGGACGCATCTTCGGCCACCTGATGGCGTTGCTGACGCTCATGAAGAGCCAGCCGCTGGCCTATAACAAGGACAACCAGGAGGACAAGGAGCCGCTGTTCGATACTGCGGACAACCTCAAGGGTTGCCTGAAAATCTTCGCCGACATGATTCCGGCGATCTCCTGCCGGCATGACAACATGCGTGCAGCAGCAATGCGCGGATTCGCGACGGCAACAGACCTTGCAGACTATCTGGTAGTGAAGGGAATTCCGTTTCGTGATGCCCATGAAGTGGTTGGCAAGGCAGTCGCCTTATGTGTTGGCAAGGGGTGTGATCTCTCCGAACTGGAGCTGCCGGAGCTGCAACAATTCTCTGATGTCATCGACAAGGATGTCTTCGAGGTCCTCACGCTGGAAGGCTCGGTTGCCGCGCGCAATCACATCGGCGGCACCGCGCCGCAGCAGGTCAGGGCAGCGATTCAACGCGCACAACAGAAGCTGGATTCAGATTCGGCTGGCAAATTCTGAAAAAACTTTTTAACCACAGATGCACACAGATAAACACAGATAAGGAGTGTGAAATAGTTTCCTTCATGGCTTGAACTGCTCTTACGATGAATTGTGAGCTGGGCGTAGGAGCGGTCATCTGGCCGCGATCATGTGCGTAGTTGTCGAGAGTGCATGCGGCGCAATGCGTACCGATTATTGCGGCCTACGAGTTGTAGATCCACTCAGACTTAAGAACCCCAAAATCTGTGTTTATCTGTGTGCATCTGTGGTTAATTATTTCCATACAATTTGAACTGAAGAGTGAGGCAAATGGCGCTTCTGAATATTAATGAACAACAACCCACGCTGAAGCGCTTTGCGCTGTTTGAGCTTGGTTTTCGCCCCTTTTTTCTGCTCGCGGGAATCTCCGCCGTGGTGATGATGTCGCTGTGGTTGCTGATGTGGTCCGGGGCGGAGTGGATGCAGAGACCCCCCTACTATCCGGGCAACTGGTGGCACATTCACGAGATGTTGATGGGCTATACATCGGTCGTCATCGTCGGATTTCTACTCACGGCCAGCCGCAACTGGACAGGCGTTCAAACGCTGCATGGCGCCTGGTTGGCTGCGCTGACAGGATTGTGGGTCATTGCCCGTATATTGCCGTTTATCCCGGTTCCAGGGATGTGGATCGCTGTTATCGACCTCTCGTTTTTGCTCTTTTCAGGGATCGCCGTCGCCATCCCGGTACTGCGCGTCAAGCAGTACAAGAATATGATCTTCACCCCAATCGTGGTGGGGCTGTTTATTGCAAACCTGCTGATGCATCTGCAACTGCTGGGCCTGGCGACTGACACGGCTATCACTGGCCAGCGCATGGCGATGGCGCTGATCGTGGTGCTGATCATGGTGATGGGGACGCGGGTGATACCCTTTTTTATCGAGAATGGAACCGGGCAGAGAGGGGCCACCCGTCACTATCATGCCGTGGAGATCGCCGGAACTGCCGTCACCTGCGCATGGGCGTTTTACTATACCCTTTTTGGAAATGATCTGATCAGTGGTGTTGCTGCGCTGGTTGCCGCCATATTACTGACGATCCGCGCCGCCGGATGGCATCTCAATGCGCTGTGGAGGGTTCCGCTGTTGTGGATACTCTACCTTGGTTTTCTATGGGTGCCGATTGGCCTGCTGATGCATTTCATGACGGCGATGGGGTGGACCACCAGCAGCTACGCCATCCATGCATTGACCTCCGGGGCGTTTGGCATCATCACGCTCGGCATGATGAGCCGCGTTATCCTCGGCCACACGGGCAGGGAGTTGAAACACTCTACCGCGCTGATCGTCGCATTCCTGTTTATCCTGATAACACCGCTGTTGCGGCTGCTGCCGGCCATTCCTGCGTTTGCCGAAAACTACTACTTTATGATCCACATGTCGGGCGGTTTCTGGTTTCTCGCCTTCCTGGTTTTTGTGTTTCGCTACGCGATGATGTTGATCAAACCAAGAGTAGATGGCCGTCCGGGGTGACCTAATGAGTGAAGATTCACTGACCACGTTGAACCAGCGCCTTAAAGCCTTTGCCCAAAGCCGTGACTGGGAGCAGTTCCACTCGCCGAAGAACCTCTCCATGGCATTGATCGCCGAAGCTGCCGAGCTGGTCGAGCATTTTCAATGGCTCAGCGAAGAGCAGAGCTACAATCTCCCGCGCGGCAAGCACGAAGAGGTGGCGATGGAGATGGCGGATATCCTGATATTCCTGATCCGCTGCGCCGAGCGTCTCGACATCGACCTGGTCGTGGCAGCGAATAAAAAAATTGCGATCAATGAGCAGCGTTATCCTGCCGACAAGGTAAGGGGCGATGCGCGACGCGCGGCTGAGTATGAAGAGTGAGATGTTCACACTCTCATTTCGACCAAAGGGAGAAATCTTATGCTCTTTGCATTAGCTGGCTTTGAGGATTTCTCCTTACGGTCGAAATGACAGGCGATTTTGTACTGACTTGAAGTGATGAAAATTAGGGGAAAATAATGGGCTGGTGGGGAAAACTGCTTGGTGGAACATTCGGCTTTATGCTCGGCGGACCGATAGGGGCGCTGCTTGGCGCTGTCATGGGTCATCAGCTTGACAAGGGGCTGAATGTTGCACGGCTCGAAGGGCCTGAACTCGATGCGGATCAAACAGAGCTGATTCAGACCGCCTTTTTTACAGCGACTTTTTCCGTCATGGGGCATATCGCCAAGGCCGATGGCCAGGTGACGCGCGATGAGATCCAGATCGCTGAAGCGCTGATGCAGCAGATGGACCTGGATCACGAGCAGCGTAAATTGGCGATGGCGCTTTTCCAGCAGGGAAAGAGGGCGGATTTTGATCTCACGGGAGTGCTGGATCAGTTCAAGCACCAGCTCGGCCGGCAAAGGAATCTGCTGCGTATCTTTATCGAGGTTCAGGTGCAGGTTGCCCTCAGCGACGGGATGATGCATTCGGCGGAAGAGAAAATTCTGCTGCTGGTGTGCAGGCACCTGGGAATCCGCCAGGCGGAATACCGCGCCATCGTCTATCTGGTGAAGGCCTCGGGACACTTTGCAGGTGAGCAGCGCCAGGGCCGCAAACCCTCTGCCGCCACATCTGCTGCAACAATCAAAGATGCCTATGAGCTGCTTGGCGTCGATCAATCCGCCTCTGACAGCGACGTGAAAAAAGCCTACCGACGCATGTTGAGCCGCCATCATCCCGACAAACTGGTCTCCAAGGGGCTGCCGGAAGAGATGATGAAGGTAGCAGCAGACAAAACCTTCCAGATCAAGCAAGCCTACGAGATGATCAAAAAAGCCAGGGGGATGTAAACCCGTTCAAGATTTTTTTACCACAGATGCACACAGATAAACACAGATTCAAAGAGGTAAGAATACCTGGCATCCTTCATTTCCCGGTTCGTCATCTCGACGCAGGAGAGATCTTGAAGCTTCGTACCTCACTTTCCTCGGGATGACAACATAAACTCATCCCCATGTTTTTGAAGAACCGTAGGGTGCCAATAAGCGAAGCGCATTGCACCACCCAGTCCTCAGTCCTCAGAACCTACACTCCTCGATATTGCACCTTGTGGCCGATCCAGCGGTGAATCAACGGTGCGACTGCCTGCGTATGTTTTGTCTCTACCTCTCTTGCCGCCTGTTGAACGCGGGCCAGCAGTTTTTGATCACGCACCACGTCCGCGATGCGAAACTGCAACTCTCCGGTCTGGCGGGTTCCCAGCACTTCGCCGGGGCCGCGAATCTCCAGATCCTTTTGTGCGATGATAAAACCGTCACTGCTGTCGCGCATCACTGCCAGGCGTTGACGCGACTGCTGTCCCAGCGGTGGATGGTAGAGCAGCACACAGTGGCTCTGCTGTGATCCCCTGCCGACGCGCCCGCGCAGTTGGTGCAGCTGCGCCAGACCCAGGCGTTCGGGGTTTTCGATGATCATGAGACTGGCATTGGGCACATCCACGCCAACCTCGATGACGGTTGTGGCAACCAGCAGGTCAGTTTCACCAGCCTTGAAAGCCGTCATCGCAGCCTCCTTCTGCGTTGCATTCATGCGTCCGTGCACCAGTGCGATGTTTAATTCAGCCAGCTGTTGTTGCAGCTGTTGCGCAGTATCTTCCGCCGCCTGCGCCTGCAGCGCATCAGACTCCTCGATGAGGGTGCATACCCAGTAAGCCTGTCTGCCATGCTGACAGGCCTGCAGGACACGCTCGATGACCTCATCCCGGCGGTTGTCGGAGAGCACCACCGTCGTGACAGGTATGCGTCCGGGCGGAAGTTCGTCGATGACAGAGAGATCGAGATCAGCATAGGCTGTCATGGCCAGGGTGCGCGGGATCGGCGTGGCCGTCATGATCAGCTGATGCGGCAGCAGCCCTTCTGCTTCGCCTTTCTGCCGCAGTGCCAGGCGTTGATGCACGCCAAAACGATGTTGTTCATCGATGACTACCAGGCCGAGCGAGTGGAACTCTACGTCACTCTGAAAGAGTGCATGTGTACCGATGATCAGGCGCGCCTCGCCGCTGGCGATTTGCTCCAGGCGCTGCGCACGCGCCTTGCCCTTGTGGCTTCCCGACAGCGACACTAAGGTTACACCCAGTGGTTCAAGCCACTGCTGCAGGCTGTTGAGATGCTGCTCGGCAAGCAGTTCGGTCGGCGCCATGATCACGGTCTGGTAGCCGCTGCTGACTGCCTGCAGTGCGGCCAGTGCGGCAACGATGGTCTTGCCGGAGCCGACATCCCCCTGCACCAGGCGCTGCATCGGATGAGGCTGCGTCATGTCAGAGATGATCTCGTCGAGCACGCGCTGCTGGGCGGCTGTCAGTGAGAATGGCAGGTTTTCCAGCAGCTGCGTTGCGAGAGGAGCCTGCGCATTGATGGCAGGAGCATTGTGGCGGCGCTGCTGCCGGCGCATCTGCAGCAGGCTTAGCTGATGGGCGAGAAGCTCCTCGAAAACCAGACGTTGTTGTGCGGGATGCGCCCCCTCCTGCAGATCCTCCAGTGAGATGTCCGGCGGCGGGCGATGCAGCAACAGCAGCGCCCGCGCAAGCGGCTGTGAAAGCAGGGGGTCGAGAGATGGCGGTAGAAATTCAGTTAACAGGGCGCCATCCTCGAGCAGCGCCAGAGCCTGTTTTGTCAATTCAAGCCAGGTGCGCTGCTGCAGCCCTTCGGTGGAGGGGTAAACAGGAGTCAGGGTATCATCGACCTGAATCTCCTGGTCCTCCTTCAGCAGGGTGTACTCGGGATGAACGATCTCGTAACTGGCAGGCCCGTTGCGGATCTCTCCGAAGCAGCGCAGCCGTACACCCTGTCGAAAGGACTCTTTTTGCACATTGGAGAAGTAGAAAAAACGCAGCACCAGGGTGCCGCTGCCGTCGCTGACCTGCACCAGCAGCGAGCGGCGGCGTCCAAAACGAATCTGCGCATGATCGACACTCGCCTCGATCACCACATGCTCGCCGGGACGCACGGCGCCAAGCGGGTAGACGCGGGTGCGATCCTGGTAGCGCAGCGGCAGATGAAACAGCACATCCTGAACACTTTCGATGCCAAGCCCCGCAAGACGCTCGGCAATGCGCGGCCCGACGCCTTTCAGTGTGGTGACCGATAACTCCTGCAGTGATTGTGAATTAGCCGCCGTCAATCTCCTGTACTTGAAAAAATCTGTGGGATATTTGGGCTGTCCTGGTAGAAAACAGACTCCACGTTATGATAGCGTAATGTTTCAATAGGTAACATATTAAAAACTGCATGTTCTGGGCAAGGTGATAACGGAGGTGTATGAATATTGGTTGGCACCTCAATCTGATAGATCGTTTACAATCTGGAGAGCAATGTATACAGGGGAAATCAGTTATGCAAAATTTATTATTGTATAAAAACAGGGTCGGATTGAAGGCCTTGTGTAAAAAATACCATGTTCGTCGTCTTGAGGTCTTTGGCTCTGCAGTGCGTGAAGATTTTGACTCACAGCGCAGTGATTTGGATCTGCTTGTCGAGATCGATCCGGTATTGAGCAGCAGTTATTTTGATGACTACTTTGGCTTGCGTGAGGCGTTGGAATCCCTGCTCGAACATCCGGTGGATCTGCTCTCCATCGATGCACTCGATAATCCCTACTTCATTGAGCGTATTGCCAATGAGAGGGAGACACTGTATGCGGCTTGAAGAAAAAACGCTACTGTACGATATTCGTATTGCTGCAGAACGCAGCTTGACGAAGTAACTCGGATTTTTGAAGAGTGAGCGTAAAAATGATGGAGTTATTGTGAGAGGGATCTCCTCGGTCGGATGGCCTGTCAATACGGCATTAGCCAGAGGAGTGTTCACATGACAAAGAGCTACCAGCAACAGCTGCACTTTCAGACAAAGGGGCGCGGTACGACCAATATCAGCGGGGATATTGCCGCCGTGGTGGCGGAGTCAGGGGTTGATAACGGTCTGTGCCATGTTTTTTTGCATCACACCAGCGCATCGTTGATCCTGTGTGAGAATGCCGATGCGAATGTGCGCAGGGATCTGGAGACTTTTATGCAGCGGCTGACGCCGGATGGAGACCCCATCTTCAGGCACGTGGATGAAGGGCCGGATGATATGCCGGCGCATGTGCGCTCGATTCTGACCGGTATGGATTTAACCGTTCCGGTGACGCGGGGAAGAGTGGCGCTGGGAACCTGGCAGGGGATCTATCTGTGGGAGCACCGCCACCGTCCCCACCAGCGGCGGGTGACGGTCACGGTTCAGGGGTAAAGCCGCTTACTTTGGCTTCACGCTTTCGAGGCCGGCGGTAAAGCCGGAGAGTGAGATTGGCGCATTGATCTGCTTACCATCAGGACCCATGAATGTAACAATAAGCTTTGTCCCTTTTTGCAGACGCGCTGTGAACTCCTTGTCCAGTTGGGCGCCGGCCTGGCAGCCTTGTGGCGTACAGGTTGTGACTGGAACCCTGGCGGCCTTGCCCTTGTCGCCGACCGTGAGTTGAACGCCTGGTGGCAGGATCACTCCAAGCGGCAGCGTGATGATCAAGACAGCATCTTTCTTGCCGGGAACATAGCCGGCGGCGACTTTCAGCATAGGCTGATTGATCTCGGTATTGGTGAGCGTCTGCGAAATCTGACAGAGTTTGACCTCTTTACCCTTGGGGTCCTTGAGCATTTCACACTCTTTGGTCCAGTCCTGGAATTGCTCCACATCCAGTGCAGGCTTCTGTTCTGCTGTTTTCTCCGCAGCCACAGCGGGGGCCGCAGCTTCAGTTTTCTCCGCAGCCACAGCCGGGGCCGCCGCTTCAGTTTTCTCCTTCGGGGCCGCATCTTCAGCAAATACTGCGCCGCTGGTCATGATAAGAAGAGCCGAGAGGCCCGAAATAACGTTGTTTAGCATTGATATTGCTCCATTGTGTGGATTGAGGCTGTTCTTTTCAGCCCTGAGATGACTCTCTTGAAGAGTTCATAAAAAAACGCCTGAGATTATATCACTATCACCCGAGCAGGGCGGCAACGATATTTCGCTCTCTTTGCCTGATTGGCGCCAGGCTCTCTTGTGGCAGCGGGCCACTCCCGCAGCTCTCTTCAAGAAGCCGCCTGAGATTCCCGCTTGAACTCCCGTTTTGAGCGAGTCCCCCTGTCATGGCGCTGGAGAGGTGGGTGAGCTGCCATTGCCGGCGCTGCTCATGGAAGGCTTCGGGAGAGTCGATATCGAGGAGCACCTCCATTTCGAGGCAGAGCTGCAGGCTTCTCTGCAGATTATCACTGCGCTGAGTACACAGCTGTTCAATCGCATTACTACCACTCGATGCTGCATCGATGATGCGCTGACAGCGTCCCTGCATGCGTGATTCAGCCGATGTCAGTAGATCCGGCAGTGCAGACCACTGCGCACGCAGAGTGCTGATATCAACACTCTGGCCGCACAGCTGCTGCTCCATCTGGTCGCAAAGTTCAGCCTTTTGCAGCAGAAGTTCAAGATGGCTGCGCTCCTGCCGGATGGAAGCCGCAGTTTCAGCCTCATCAAATGCGCGGGTGAGTCGAGTAAATTTTTGCTGCAGTGATTTATATCGCTGGCGGCTAGCCGGACCAATGCTTTTCCACTCATCCATGAGTTGATCACGCTCACTGCGAGCCGCGGACCAGTTTTCATGCTCAGTGGTGATCAGCTGCTGCAGCTTTTCGCAGATCGCTGCTTTAGCGGAGGTGTTGTCCTGCTGCTCCTGCTGTTCGCTTTCATGTATCGCGGTGCGGCGTTCAAAAATTGCATCCGTTGCAGCTTTAAACTGTTTCCATAACTGCTGTTCCACCTGCTTGCTGGCGCTGACGAGTGGCCTCCAGCCTGTCTGTGCAGCCTTGGCCTGACGGATGGCGATATCGATATCAGGCTCCTCTGCAAGCCGCTGTACCTGTTTGATGAGCCGCTCACGGCGCAGCTTTTCGGATTCGCGTACCTCCCCAAGCTGCTCCTCAAAGGGTTTGACGGCATCGATAAAGCGCTGATTGAGCGTTTTCCAGGCCTTGGAATCGACTCCACCCAGCTTGCGCCACTGCTTTTGCGCCTCCTGTATGCGCTTGTCAATCACCGGCCAGTCGGGAGTGGACCA
>JAUVEG010000170.1 GCA_030594925.1 Gammaproteobacteria bacterium | reverse complement strand
CTTCTCCATGACGGAGAGAAACTGGCGCGCATAGGCGGAGAGCGACTCCACGTAGCGCCGCTGTCCCTCCGCGTAGATGGTATCGAAGGCGAGCGAGGATTTTCCCGAACCGGAGAGCCCGGTAATGACGATGAGTTTGTCTCTCGGCAACCGCAGCGATATATCCTTGAGGTTGTGCGTGCGTGCGCCGCGGATGACGATCTCTTGCATGGCGTTTCTGGAAGTTGGAAAAATCAGTTACTATACGTTCTTTTTTGCTGCTTCGCCAAAGGGTTGTTCACGATTCATGCACCCATCAATGACATCGACCGAAAAACGCGCCGCTTTTTCACTCGCCAGCATCTATGCGCTGCGCATGCTTGGTCTCTTCATGATCATGCCGGTGTTCGCCATCTATGCCGAGCAGCTGGAGTATGTGACGCCGATCCTCATCGGCCTGGCTATCGGCATTTATGGCCTCACCCAGGCGCTGTTGCAGATTCCTTTCGGCATGTTGTCCGACCGTATCGGGCGCAAGCCGGTGATCATCGGCGGGCTATTGCTGTTTGCACTGGGCAGTGTGGTTGCCGCGATGGCGGATGATATCTACTGGATTATCGCCGGACGCGCCATTCAGGGCAGCGGCGCGATAGCGGCTGCAGTCATGGCGCTGATGGCCGATCTCACCAGCGAGTCCCACCGCACCAAGGCGATGGCGATCATCGGCGTCAGTATCGGCATGGCGTTTTCAGCGGCTTTGATCCTTGGGCCTATTCTCAATGAGTGGATCGGCGTGCCTGGAATCTTCTGGATGACAGCTGTTTTGGCGATCGGCGGGGTGATGGTGGTTGTGTTCGTCGTGCCTGTTCCCGAGCATCTGTGGCTGCATCGTGACGCCGAGCCGGTTGCCGGCCAGTTTGGCGGGGTATTGCGCAATCTCGAGTTGCTGCGTCTCGATTTCGGCATCTTCGTCATGCACCTGGTGATGACCTCCTTTTTTCTCGCCTTCCCGCTGCTGCTGCGCGATGTCGGCGGCATCGATGTCGCCGACCACTGGAAGGTCTATCTGCCGGTGTTGCTGCTGGCCGTGGCGTTGATGATTCCATTTATCATCATTGCCGAGAAGCATGGCAAGATGAAGCCGATATTTCTCTCTGCGATTCTGTTGCTGCTGGTGTCTCTTGCCGGCATCGCGATGTTTGCCATGGGACGCTGGAGTTTGATCCTGTGGCTGCTGCTGTTTTTTACCGCCTTCAATCTGCTCGAGGCGTCGCTGCCTTCGCTGATTTCAAAGATTGCGCCGGTAACCAGCAAGGGCACCGCCATGGGGGTTTACTCGACCTCGCAATTTGCCGGAGCCTTTGCCGGCGGCGTCGCGGGCGGTTGGGTGCATCATAGCTATGGATTGTCCGCGGTGTTCATCTTCTCGGCGATTCTGGCGACGGCGTGGCTGCTGTTTGCGCTTGGCATGCGCCCGCCGGCGCAGCTCAAGTCGATGCTGATCAATATCCGTCATATGAAACAGGAGCATGCGCAGATCAGGAGCCGTCTGCTGCAGGTCGAGGGCGTCAGGGAGGTAGTGATCGTCGAAGAGGAGGGGGTTGCCTATCTGAAAGTCAATTCGGCAACCCTGGATGAAGAAAAACTTGAAGCAGTGGAAGCGCTGGGCGCATCCGCGTAAACTACACACAAACAACAGGAGGAAGATATGGCAAGAGGCGTTAACAAGGTGATTTTGATTGGCAACCTGGGACAGGACCCCGAAGTCAAATATATGCCGAACGGAAATGCGGTGACAAATATTACCGTGGCGACCAGTGAAAGCTGGAAAGACAAGAATACCGGTCAGCAGCAGGAGCGCACGGAGTGGCACAGGGTGGTCGCGTTCCGGCGGCTTGCCGAGATCATTGGAGAATATCTGCGCAAAGGCAGCAAGGTCTATATCGAAGGCAAGCTGCAGACGCGTAAATGGCAGGATCAAAACGGCCAGGATCGCTATACCACGGAGATCGTTGCCAATGATATGCAGATGCTCGATAGCCGCGGCGGCGGTACAGCCTCCATGGGAGGCGGATCTCAGCAGCAGGACAACGGCTTCTCCAATCAACCTGCGCCTGCGCAGCAAGCGCCTGCACAAGCAGCTCCTGCTGCCGAGCCACAGGGGCAGGGTGGTGATTTTGAAGACGATATCCCCTTTTAGCTGATCTCTACTCCCTCTCCTACCGGGAGAGGGTTGGGGTGAGGGCCTATTTTGTCAACCACGAAAGTCACGAAAGCTTGTTTTCTCTATTTTTGTGTTTTTCGTGGTCAGATTATTTTTCTCTGAACAGTATCTAATGCAAACTGTTCGGCTTCGCCAGCGAGAACGGTGGAATCGTCGCTACAAAACGCTGCCCGCTGTCATCGACCATCTCATACTCTCCCTGCATGCTTCCCACAGGAGTCGCCAGCAGCGTGCCGCTGGTGTAGCGAAAAGCTTCGCCCGGCTGCAGATGAGGCTGCTCTCCAACAACCCCTTCGCCCCGCACCTCCTGAACCTTGCCCTCTGCATCAGTGATCACCCAGTGGCGATTGAGTAATTTTGCAGCTGCTTTACCGCTATTATGGATGCTGATGGTGTAGCTGAAGGCAAAAATATTATTTGCAGGAGCAGATTGCGCTTCAATATAACTGCTCTCGACACGGATGGAGATTTCATGATCTGTTTGCATTTTTTACCACACAAAGGATTGAAAAGGGTTGAAGAAGAGGGCGTAACCACTGCCTAATGATACAATTCATTGCAATGCGATGTAAGAGGCAAGGAGATGATAGTGAATAAACTGCGGGTTGGTGTCGTTGGTGTAGGGTATCTGGGGCGTTTTCATGCGCTGATCTACAGCCGCATGGAAAACGTGGAGCTGGTCGGCGTCAGTGACAGTGACAAACATCAGGCCGAACAGGTTGCCGCCGAAGCCGGCGCCAGAGTTCTCTCTATTGAGGATATGCTGGAGCAGGTGGATGCTGTCAGCATCGTAGTGCCGACTACACTGCATCTTGAGATTGCCAGGCCTTTTCTGCAAAAAGGAATCCATATGCTGATGGAGAAACCTATCTCCTCTAGCGTAAAAGAGGGCCGGGAAATCATCGATTTGGCAAAAGCGTCCGGCGCTACCCTGCAGATCGGCCATCTTGAACGCTACAATGCAGGCATCATGGCGCTGGCGGAGCATATTGAGCAGCCGCGTTTTATCGATGCGCAGCGCATGGGTGGATTCAAGGCGCGTGCGACCGATGTGGATGTCATCTCTGACCTGATGATTCATGACATCGACATCATCATGTCGCTCATCGATTCGGAGATCACCTCGATCTCTGCTTCAGGTACGGCGGTTTTGACAGACCATCTCGATATTGCCAATGCCCGGCTGGAGTTTGCCAATGGCGCTGCGGCGAATGTCACTGCGAGCCGCATCTCAAAAGAGGATAGCCGCCGCATCCGGGTATTCGAACCGAAGCACTACCTGTCGCTCGATTTTATTGGCCAGCGCCTGGAGAGAGCCACTGCTGTTCCCTCAAAGGAGTCCGAGTGGGATGAAATCGTGACGGATGCCGTCGATATCGAGCCTGTGATGCCTCTGGACGAAGAGTTGGCATCCTTTGTCGATGCGATTATTCACAACAAACAGCCATTGGTTGATGGTGAGACCGGTCTCAAGGCGCTTGATGTTGCACTGCAAATTAAACAAAAAATTGAGGGTAAATAGCATGACTCAAGCAGGAGTTCCCTATCTCGAGTTGACCGCTGAATTTGCTGAACTGCGTGATGAGTGGTTTTCAACGATCGATGAGGCAGGCAGTAAGGCGGCATTTATTCTTGGCGATGCAGTCACGGATTTTGAGCAGCGGGCGGCAGAGTATATCGGTTCAAAATATGCGCTCGGCGTCGCTAATGGCACAGATGCCCTGGTGTTGTCACTGCGTGCGCTGGGCATCGGTTCCGGAGATGAGGTGATCACCTCCCCATTTACCTTTTTTGCTACCGCCGAGTCCATCTCGCTGGTGGGGGCAACCCCTGTATTTGCTGATGTCGATGCGCAGAGCTTCAACCTTGATCCTCAAAGTGTTGCGGCAAAGATTACAGAAAAGACAAAAGCGATTCTAGCGGTGCATATCTTCGGCCATCCTGCCGATATGGATGCGCTGCTGCAGCTTGCCGGGCAACATGACCTTGTCGTCATCGAGGATGCCGCCCAGGCCTTCGGCGCCAGATCAGGCGATGCCGTGGTCGGTTCACTCGGAAACACAGGTTGCTTCAGCTTCTACCCGGCCAAGGTACTGGGTTGTTATGGCGACGGTGGTTTGATATCGACCAGTGATGAATCT
>JAUVEG010000188.1 GCA_030594925.1 Gammaproteobacteria bacterium | reverse complement strand
GCTGCAAGGTAGGGCTCCCAACTCTCCAGCATGACTTGCGCCGAAGCGACACTGGCGGGTGGAGGAGGCTGAGACATCATCGCCGCACTTTTGCCGGCCATGTAGTGCTTCCAGCCGAAAATGCCGCCGAACACAATTGCCAGCACCACTGCCATTATGACAAGACGTTTAATCACCATTATCAGATTCCTTAACACTACTCTGTTCCCGCAGGAGCCTGTGATTACATCACCGAAAAAACCCTCACAGGCTGTGCTCTACAGATGGTTGATATCTACAGGAATCATAATACACTTATTCGCTGAAACCCGAGTGTAATCCCTCGCATTGAAAATTTACTCTACACAATAGTTCGGTCAACGGATTGGCGCGTTTAGTCGATACACAGGAAAACCATCCCTGTAAGCTTGTTTCATCGAGAATCATTAGACGAAGAGATGAATATGAAGAGAAAAATCGTGATCCCAATCGTGGTTTCATCAGTCGCTTTGACCCTCTCTGCCATTGTGATTGTGACACAAGAGACGCACGCTGTTGAAAACATCCAACCGACGCATGCCACCTATGCAATTTATGAGACCAGAGGAGCAATGTAATGAATCAGATGATTATTAACGGGGCAACCGGTGAAAAATTACAACTCCGGGATCTGCGCGGGCAGAACTACTGGTACACACGATCAAATAGCGGAACCACCTATTACACTGGCAAAGGGAGTGGAAATCAGGCATTGGGGAAGAGTCAAATCCCGGAAATCCGGCATCATGAAGATCTGCTGGGCGATGAACTGATGATCATTACCATCAACTTCACCAGCACCAATGAAGAGGCTGCGTTTTTTGAGGCAGTTGTGATGCTCAAAACTGCGGAAGATGCAGCTGACGGACTGGTTCCCTATATCGATTATTGGCAGCTGAATACCCATCTGGCTGCCGAAAATTTGATGGAAGCTGACCCGGAATGTGCACTAAGACTCGGGATCGAAGAGAACACAGCTCTGTATAACGATAGCGGCAGTATGCCTGATGCAGTTGTACTGCATTGAAAGATGAGTAGTGAGGACTGAGGACTGAGTCGTGAGGAGTGAGTCGTGAGTCGCGAGGAGTGAGTCGCCACTGGTTCCCACGGTCCTCCGTGGGAACCTATATCTGGATTATGCATTCATCATTACTTCGATCAGGACTACGCCTTCATGCGCCAATGCCTGATGCAAAACTCCGGGGAAATCAACGCCCTTCCACACCCTGAAAAATTTCAGCTCATATAAAGTGGCGACTTTTTGAAGATCAATCTCCGTATCTGTACGCCAGTAGCGGTCAAACTGCGGCAGCTGTGACTGTGGAAGCTGTTTGAAAATTCCGCCGCCGTGATTGTTCAACACCACGATGACAGCATGCAGATCCTTTGCAGCCAGCAGTCCGTTCATATCGTGATAGAGCGTCAGGTCACCGATCAAAGCAGTGACGGTGACACCCTGTTTTTCAGATTCCGCAGCCATGCCCAATAGTGTCGAGACATTTCCATCGATACCGCTGGCGCCCCGGTTGGCGACGATTCGCAGTGGCTTGCTGCGCATTCCTGAATAGCTGTCAAGATAGCGGATCGGCAGTGAGTTGCCGGAAAAAAGTATACTGTTGTCCGGCAGACCAGCAATCAGATCCTGTACGATTATTTGCTCCAGCGGAACCTCTGCTGCGCTCTTTACACGGCGGGAGTCGTGAACCATAAACAGCTGCAGCCACCCGGCAGGCGCTGCCGTCGGCTCCTGCTGTCGCAACAACCGGCAAAAACTCTCCGGGGTCGCCCGCACCATCTCGCTGGTGTGATGCAGCGGATCCTGCCAGCGCCCCGTTGGGTCAACCAGGATCTGCTGCGCCGCACTGCTGTGCTGCAATAATTGCTGCAGATGTTTCGATACCGGCATGGCGCCAAAACGGAGTATCCAGTGCGGCTGCAGATCCGCCGTCAGTTTGACATCCCGCAGGCGTGTGTCGTAGTCCACAACGACATGTGTCAGATCATGCTCTCCAAAACGCAGCCCGGAGAGCGGGTCAGCAAATATCGGAACACTACAAGTTTTCGCCAATGCAGTGACCTGACGGTGGAATGCAGCTGTGGCAACACCGCCACCGCAAACAATCACTCCGGGCTGGCCGCTGATTTTTCTGGCAATCGCAAGCAACTGCTGTTCATCTACACAGAGTTCGGGCATCCACAGGGGTGCCGACTGGCCGCTGAAGAGAGCAGGCTCAGGAAGCGGCTCCAGCGGAACCAATGGTTCACGCAACTGCACATTGATATGCACCGGGCCCGGATCCGGCCACTGGCTCTGGTGAACAGCTTGCACCGCGAGATGCATCAGTTGATGTCTGCTTTGCGTGGTTGTTTCTGCTGGCGGCAGCGCATGGAATCCACGCACACTGCCACCGAACAATTTGATCTGGTCGATACTCTGGTTGGCGCCGTTGTGCTGCAGCTCCCAGGGACGGTCTGCGCTCAGCAATATCAAAGGCACCCCGCCCCTGTCAGCCTCGATGACCGCTGGATACCAGTTGCCGGGCGCGCTTCCCGATGTGCAAACCAGGGCAACCGGGCGCTGCTGTGCGCGTGCAATGCCGAGCGCATAGAAGGCGGCGCAGCGTTCATCGACCTGCACATGACAGTGAAGCGCTGCACGCCTCTCTGCCGCAAGAATCAGCGGGGTGTTGCGAGACCCGGGCGAGATCACGACATCGCTCACGCCGGCGGCTTCAAGACCGCACAACAGTGCATCGCACCACATAAGATTAATAGTTGCCTGATCACTCATAGCAGATCCAGGATTGTTTGCAGCTTCAACTCGGTTTCAAGAAATTCACTGTGCGGGTCGGAGTAAGCGGTAATACCTGCTCCGGCAAAGAGCTCGGCCCTGTTGCCCTGCAGCAGCGCACAACGCAGCATCACTGATGCATGCCCCTCCCCGCCACTGCTCATCCAGCCGAAGCCGCCGCAATACCAGCCACGCTGCTGGTCATCATTCTGCATCAGCCACTCTCGCGCTACATGATCAGGGGCGCCTGATACAGCGGGTGTCGGATGCAAAGCTGCGACCAGTTTCAACAAAGTGACATCACTCTCCACCCTGGCGTGAATGGGTGTCCAGATGTGCCGCAGACCGTGCAACTGCAGCAGCTGCGGCTTATCAGGGATATCCAGCTGTTCACACAGTGGAGCCAGTATCTGCTCGATGGTGTGCACCACAGGAAGGTGCTCATATCTCACCATACGCTCATCAGGAGTCTCGTCTGCAGCCACGGTTCCGGCCATGGCGTCGCACTTGAGTTCTCCATGATGCAGCGAGATCAGGCGCTCCGGTGTCGCAGCCACCAGCATCACCCCATCCACGCGTGCTGCAAACAGCGTGCAGCCGGGATAGCGCTGTGTGAGTCGGGCCATCAGTTGAGACGCACTGAAAGCGGATTCGCCCTCTACCCTGATGCGTCGGCTCAGCACCACTTTGTTGAGATCGCTGCGGCGGATATCAGCCACCGCCTGCTCGACCCGGGCTATCCATTGATGATCTTGCGGAAAGACTTCGCTGCGTTGCAGCGACCCTGCTTTACGACTTGCGTCAGCAGCCCGGGGAACATTCATCAACTCTGTGAATGCCTGCAACCACTCATCGATGAGAGTATCGCTGCGCAGCGATTCGGCATCGGCGGTGAAGGTGATAGAACAACCATCAGAAGTGTAATCGAGCAACAGTTGTGGAACAATCACACAGCTGTTAGGCAGTCCGCTCCAGCAGCCACTCATGCTCTCATCGGGATCGAAGGCATAACAGAAAAAAGCGAGCGGATCTTCAGAGTGATGATCACCAATATGTCGCCAGTGATGCTGCAGTTGATCGAACTGCAGCTGAAGATGGTCAAAACGCTCAACGCCCTGCTGCTCCAGCCGCAACACCTCGCCAGTGGCCAGCAGAGCGCGCTGCTGCTGCGGACGCGCCCAGTAAAAGCAGGCC
>JAUVEG010000162.1 GCA_030594925.1 Gammaproteobacteria bacterium | reverse complement strand
GCCATGGAAGGCGGGAGTGCCGGAAATGCAGGAGCATTTTTTCGGCGGAAAGCCCTGAAAAGCAGACTCCCAACCCTACTGCCTGGCGGGTTTATTCAGATGTTACTAATCTGGGAGCGTCAGTACTCCCTTGTTCAAAGTAAAAAAAGAGGAATTCAATGATGCAAACAAGCGATGTTCAGATGAGCCCTGCAGAGGAATTCAAGATAGAAGAGATTACACTCGATCACCCGTGGCAGTGGGTAGCGGCCGGATGGAGTGATTATAAAAAAATTCCTGTTCTCAGTACGATTTACGGCTTGATGTTTTTTATCGCAAGCCTGCTGTTGACGATTTTGGTTTTTTCCAGCAACTCATTCTTTATGGTCCCGCCCCTGACCGCCGGTTTTTTCCTCATAGCCCCTATATTGTGCGTATTTCTCTATGATGCGAGTCGCAAACTGGAAAGCGGAGAAACTGTCAGTTTTAGTGATACCTGCAGGATCTGTCAAAAAAATCCATTCAACCTGGTGGTGATGGGTTTGATCCTGATGATGGTGCTGGTGTTCTGGATGATGATCTCGAATCTGATATTCGCCATTTTTTATTCAGGCGTCTCATTGAAATTCGATGATTTCCTTGCCACTCTGTTTCTTTCAGGGGGTAGCCCTGCTTTTCTGGCTGCGGGCATGATATCCGGGGGAGCGATTGCACTGGTGGTGTTCACAATGACGGTGATATCCATACCCATGTTGATCGACAGGGATGTCAATGCGTTCCAGGCGATTGCGACAAGTTACCATGCTGTATTGAAAAACCCTCGCCCAATGATACTGTGGGCGGCGATCATTGTGATGTTCATGGTGATCGGCATCGTCACATTCTATCTGAGCTTTATTATCTCGATGCCAGTCATCGGCTACGCGACCTGGCACGCCTATCGCGACCTGGTGGCCTCTGAGTAGAGATAAGACAGGCTGCAACTCCTCTATACACATCTCTGTTATAAATGATTCCCTGCTCTTTCCTGCTGCAAAGTGGCTGGCCATTATTCTCATTGGCGTGATCTGATTCATGCTGCCGGGCTATCGCGATCTGGTTGAACCCGACGAGGGGCGCTCTTTCGATCAGATGTTTTTTAACTCCAATGAGTAACAACAACCGTAACTTGACCTCACGCCATCTGCGCAGCATCGCCACTGCCGCTACGCTGCTGGGACTCGGTACGATCGTCTCGGGAGCGTATGCCGCCGTTGGTACGCAGGGAATCGTGCAAACAGATGCAGCACCCCTGATCCTGGCAGAAACAGAAGGTATGGATCGCAGGCAGGATCGTCGTGGTGACCACCAGGAGGATCGTGGAGATCGCCGCGATACCCGCCAGAACTGCCGCAGCGAAGAGGGCGTTGTCGGCAAGGAAAAGCGCGACTGCAAACAGGAGGGCCGTGAGGAACGTCGCGAGGTCGATAAGTAAGGGCTAAAAGGAGTCAACATGCCCGCACCGAGACTGGAGCGGGTGGCTCTGGGCGAATGCAGTACCTCAACCGTGCATCAAGAATGACTGCAGTGGAGCAACTACTGCCAATCATTGAATCAGCATTCCGGGAAGATATTGAAGGGTGCAGCGAACGACCGCAGCATACTCATTAAAGTCATTCAGATTTTCAAAACGTAAGGTGATTATTGATCCAATCAGCCTTTCGATACTATTCAGGACATGCCCGGTAGCAGTGACTTGTTTGCTAGTTTGTGATTATGCTGGATAGTTACAAAAAAACGGATGACTGAAATTCAGTCATCCGTCTCAATGGTTTGCTACTTCACAACCCTCAGTATCAATTAGGGTGCATTGACCACCACGTAGGAGGTGCTGCCGCCCGAGTAGCGCGGCTCATACCAGCTGCTTCCGCACTGCCTGTAGGAGATGTTATTGGTCACCACTGTAGTACAGTTGGACGGCAGCGAATTAACGATAGACCCCACCACGATAGCAGTCGCAGTCACCGCAGCGGCTGTCGCAACGGGATTATAGCGGCGGTCGTAATAGCCGCCATGGCGGTGGTCGACGTTGACATTGACGTTTTTATTGACATTGACGTTCTTTTTGCTCACATTCACGCTTTTGCGACTGGCGCTTTTATTGCGGTTACCGCCACGATTAACGCTGGTATGCGTCTTGCCCTTGACGCCTCGGTGGCCACCTCCGCCACCTCCGCCTCTCCTTGCTTCCGCCGGTTCAGGCAGTGACCAGGCAACGACCATGATAGCAACAGTGGCTAGTGCCAGGACATTGGATTTGTTGAATAAACTGATCATTTCTAGCTTCCTCTAGTTGCTGGCCCCGGATTTCTCCGCGGCTGGATGAAAAGTGATTTTGGTGTCACCCTCCTGGGGTGAAAATGTGAAAGCCTTGTCATCAGGGGCAGCAGTTGTATCCCACTTCATGACCGAGGCATACTGCGGCTGCTCCTTTTCAAGTTTCGAGGTAATGACCAGTTTCAGCGGCAATGGAGTCTCACCCTGCTGAATGCAGATCTGCCAGTCGACCTCCTTTTGGCGAAAGGCGTAATGCTCACACTTGACGCCATTGACATTGCCATAGCCAACAACAATCGCGCTTTCAATATCCTCCCCGGCAGCATCACCAGTTCCCCACAGGAACAGATCGACCAGCGGCATGGTTGCGCCTGTCTTGCTCTGCAGGGTCCCGATGAATTCACCATTGGTACCTGATGCCGGGATGGTGGCGTAAAATTTATTCTCCGGGGTATGCAGCGTGAAGGCTTTGCCATCGTAATAGAAGCTGCGATTTCCATAAGCTGAAGTCACATCCAGCCTTAAACCGGCGGGCTTCTTCGCCTGCAGTTCGACGCTCTTGTCAAACTGGATCTTCTGGCCATTCAGCAGCACTTCGTCTCTACTGGTCATGGCCTGAACCCTGAAAGAGTCGAGTGAGCGCAGGTAGTTTCCCATTTTGTTCAGCGCGTCAAGGGCGATCATCCGCTCTTCGGCATCGTTCATGCCTGCTTCTGCAGGCGGCGCCTGTTCTTCGGCGACAGCCAATCCGCTGCTGCCTAAAAATGCGGCGATGACTAACGCATGCCGTGTTGATTGATGTCTCATTTAATAACTCTCCTATGGTGGTGAATATTTTATCGTGATAAAAACTGTTGCCGCCAACCTCTGTGTAGGCCAAGCACATCATTCGCGGATATTTCGGTTGATGTGCTTCGCCTACAAGGATGTAGGTGAGGGGCGTGAGCAGGCCGTTCCTGCGCATCCTGCGCTCACGGCATTTGTACGTTCGTGTACAGCAGATGCGGAAGCTTCGTTCCTCAGCACATTCTATGTGGCTGATAGTTTCTGCACAGTCACTCTACATTAAGTTGATAGAGATGTATATCGCTCAGCCGGACCTCAGATCCGCCACGTGATCAGCAAAACCCCAATCCGCCTCGGCGTAGATTTTAAACGCGGCTGTTGCCCCGGCCTCTTTCAATATCGCCTCCTCATCAGGAAATTGCGCCAGCATCGTGACGTCTCCCCGAAAAGAGAACCTTTTGAGCTGCCGAAGGATAGCGAGATTTGACTGTATCTTCGGCAACATCAACATAATCAAATCAACGCCATGCTCCCGCTTCACCCTGTCCCGGAAATCCGCATCAGTCGGATCGCCCGGCACCACGTTCCGCCCGGCGGAGAGATGGCTTTCTACCTGGCTTGAGAGTAGAGGGGATCAACTCAAAATAATGGAAAATCTCTACAGGCTGGGGTTACCACGAAAATAGTACATGATCATTCGCTTTTGGCCATATGTGGTTTGTTTGGGAGGCTATGAGAATGACCGCTTCGGAGCTCCAGTCAATCGCTGAATCATCAGTCTGAGCAGATTTGAGGAGTGCAGCGAACGGCTGCAGCATACTCCTATGTATAGCTACACATAGATACTCATTGGAGAGTCAACGCTGAACGGCAGCTTTCGGACAACTAATGCATCCGTTAAATGACACAGTGAGATGTCGACATGTACATTCGTGTGTTACCGACGATTCCGTTGAATCACAAACACCAGAGCAAACGCGACGAACCCCAGAACTACAACAGCAAGCCACCATGGGATAGCGCCGACGGCCCACGAGGCTGCCACGACAATTAACCCGATCACAAGTAAAATCGGTGTGATGTATCGATTTTGCCAATCGACGGATTTCTGTGCGCGTGTCTTATGTTTCTCACTCATACGGGTAAAATAGCATCCTGATAAGAAAAATAAAAGCCCTTATGTCCTTCAATGACCGCACCTCGCTCATTGACTGAATGGCGACCGTATACTCAAAACAGTCATTGGCGAATCTTGGAAGAAACTAATTTCTACCATTTCTTCCTTTCATCACGCAAAATTCGGCCATTTTACGAAAATTTACTCGATTTATCTGAGGCATATAGATACTATCTGAATATTGCTTAAC
>JAUVEG010000157.1 GCA_030594925.1 Gammaproteobacteria bacterium | reverse complement strand
TTGATGCCATGGTCGCGGCACATGCGAATGCCGTTCATTGCAGCATCAAACGAGCCTTGCTTGCGGCGGAACAGATCATGAGTTTCACGCATTCCATCGATGCTGATGCCGACATAGTTATATTTTGCGGCGGCGATTTTGCGGATGTTGTTCTCATCGATCAGTGTGCCGTTGGTCGAGAGGCCGACATAAAATCCCAGCTCTTTTGCGTAAGCGGAGATCTTGAAGATGTCGGGATGCAGCAGGGGTTCGCCGCCTGACAGTATCAGCACCGGCACACCGAATTCACGCAGATCATCCATCGATTTAAAGATGGTTTCGGTAGGGAGTTCATTGGGGAAATCCTTGTCTGCCGAAATGGAGTAACAGTGCTTGCATGTGAGGTTGCAGCGGCGAATCAGATTCCAGATGACGACCGGACCGGAAGGATTGCGTTTTGGACCCAGCGGGGTGGGCTGGTGAATTTGCTGCATATACTGGCTGATGCGAAACATCTCTCATTGACCTCTTGGAGCTGAATTTTGTGTCTTCTCAATAACCCTGTGCATGTGAATAAAGCGCAATTGGAATTCATTCGCGGTCAGAAGACCGCTCCTACATGGCGTCACATAGTACCGTAGGAGCGGTCTTCTGACCGCGAAAAGCACGGAGTTATTGAGATGTTACTTGAAGCGCATACCTGTTTTTTTCAGAATTTTTGTGCTGAACAGGACTTCGTGACCCTGGTCGGCTTCATCTAATAATAGCGCAATCCGACGAACCTTTTCCATGACCTCGTTGCGGTTGGTTCCATGCACCATGGCGAACAGATTATAGGGCCATTCAGGCAGGTAGCGGGGACGGCGATAACAGTGGCTGACATACTCCAATGTACCTAGCTGTTCCCCGAGTTGGTCAACGCGCTCATCGGGGACATTCCACACGGACATGCCGTTGGCGACATAACCCAGCTTGTAGTGGTTGGGGACAGCGGCAATGCGGCGGATGCGTCCATCTTCCAGCATTTGCCGCATGCGCTCCTGGATCAGCGAGGTCTCGACTCCCAGCTGTTCAGCAATTAGCTGGTAGGGCTGCGGGACGAGCGGCAGACCGGCCTGTGTGGCAAGGACAATCTGGTGATCAAGGTCAGCGGTGTTCATGTGTTTTTTGTCACTATCAACTTGATGATGAATGCCGGGATTACGGTGCAATGCGTACCGATTATTGTCACCCTACGCTCGCTGACGAGGCATGAAGATCTTTCTGTCTCTCGCAAAGACGCAGAGACGCAAAGGTTTTTCTTGGCGAACTTGGCCTACACGGATGTAGGTCAGGGGCGTAAGCAGGACGCGGAAGCTTTGCGTCTTTGCGAGAACCATGATTGAAATTTGATCCAATTATAAAGATGTCGGTCACTCGGGGTTTTTTCCTACACTTTCAAATATAAACCGACAAAATACTCCTTCTCTTTGGGCATGTCGTAAACCCGGTAGCCTGTCTGCAGTTCGATTTTTTTCAGGGTTTCCAGCTTCTCTTCGGGGCTCTCAGTGGCAAGCACGAACCACATATTCATTGCATGGTCGCGCTGGTAGTTATGGGCGACCTGGGGCAGGGCATTGACCTTATCTGCAACACTGTCGAATTTTTCCGAGGGAATTTTCATGGCGCAGAGCGAGAATGCACCGCCCATCTCTTCTGCATTGAAGAGGGGGCCGAAGCGGGTCAGTATGCCACTCTCCCGCATCACCCTGATGCGTTCCAGTAACTCGGATTCGGTGATATTCAGTGATGCTGCTGCTTCGCGAAAGGGGTGGTCACAGATCGGAAAGCCGTATTGCAATGTGTTGATGATGTTGCGGTTGATCTCGTCCAGTGATTCATCCATTGCTGGCTATTTGAAAGTGGGTTTCCGGTTGCGTATAACTATAGCATGCGCCGCGCTGCTTGAATCGCCGCAGCGAGAACAGGGTTGCCCTGGGTGTATCGCTGAGGCCATATTGCTGCACGATCTCTTCGATGCGTTGTTCTACGCTTTGCCGCTCTTTGCCGTGAATCATGGTGAAGAGGTTGTAAGGCCAGTGAGGCAGGTGACGTGGGCGCTGGTAACAGAGGGTAATGCAATCGACCGCACTCAACTGTTTCCCCACTTCATTGACCCGGTCATCTGCGATATCCCATACCAGCATGGCGTTGGCGCGATAGCCCAGTTCATGGTGCCGCACCACAACTCCCATGCGTCGTATGGCGCCTGTGGTGAGCATGATCTCGATGCGCCGCATCACCTCCTGCTCATTGATACCCAGCTTATGTGCAATTTCAGCATAAGGCCGTTCTACCAGCGGAAGCCCTGACTGGATCTCGACAATCAGCTGTCGTTGTATGGCGTCATCAGGTTGGGTGCTATGCCTGACAGTTATTGGGATAGAGATGCGTTTCTTGACGACAGGGGAGGTTTCTTTCCCATGCAGGGGCATTTTGAAACCCAGGTCGATATGGTGCTCCCTGACCAGCGGCAAACGCATGACAGCAATGCCGGTCAATTTCTCAATACTCAGCAAAGTATCCTCAAGATGCTGTTGATCAGGGGCAGTAGCGACGAACCAGAGATTGTAGGCATGTTCTCTTTCGTAGTTATGATTGACTTCATGGTAGTTGCTGACGAGTTTTGCTACAGCTTCCAGCTTCTCTTCAGGAATTTCCATGGCGGCCAGGGTGCTGACGCCGATGGTGTTGGGACGGAATACCGGGCCTACCCTGGTGATCAAGCCCTTTTTTTTCAGTTTTTCCAACAGCTGCACAATGGTGGCAGTATCTGTATTGTGCGCATTGGCAATCTGTGCAAAGGGGGTGCTCTGCAGCGGAAAATCACGCTGATAATCATTGAGCAGAGCCTGTTCCAGAGAATTCATGATTGTCAAAGCCCCGTTTTATGTGCGCGCGAGGTAAAAAAGATGCCGCTGGGTTTTGCCGCCGGCAGGGTCGCCAGCAGCTCCAGGGTTTCGGTGTCGAAGATTTGTATCTGATCCTCGTCACGCACTGACATCCACACAGCCTCGCCACGCGGGGTAAATTCCATGTGCAACACGCCTTTACCCGGTTTCAGGGTTTTGATGATTTTCAGGGTTTCAGTATCGATGACCTGAATGGTGTCATTGTCGGGAAAGGCAAAATTGACCCAGATTTGTCGTCCATCGGGTCTTGCCATGACAAACACAGGTTGTCCGTGAACCTTGATGTGCGCCTGCTGCTTCCAATCATTGCTGCCCACGACCAGCACTTCATGATGGCCTACGGCAGGAAGAAAAGCGCGGTTTCCAGCCATTGCCCAGCCTTCCAGATGCGGCATCTTGTAGACAGGCAGTTTTTGCTCGCCGCGCCCGTAATTCTCCATGATGCGCTGTACGCCCTTTTCAGGATGCCACAGATCCAGGAATGCCATGCCGTCTTCACCGAACAGGCCGGCGATATAGTGTCTTCCATCCGGCGTCACCAGCCCGTCATAGGGTTGAACGCCGATTTTTTCAAAGCGTTGTATGCTGGGGTTTTTTGGGTCGCGCATCTCCACGACCCAGATCTCTCCACTGTCATAGAGGCTGAAGACAAAACGTTGTCCGGGGACATCGACCAGCCCGACGGTCTTGGAATTCTTCCCGCCGCTGACTTTTGTCGCGGGGATGTCCGCAACCAGGCTGAGGTCATCCGAGGAAAATATCTTGACTCCGCCCGGCTCATAGTTTGAAACGGCGATGAGGCTGCCATCCTGGGAGATGGCGCCGCCGATGCTGTTGCCACCCTGCACGATGCGCTTTACAAGCTTGCCGCAGAGGATGTCGATTTTGCTCAGGCCGCCGTCGCGGCCGAAGATATAGGCATAACGCGCGTCGCGGGAGTAGACGGCGGAGGCGTGGGAGAGGTCGCCCAGATCCTCGATTTTGAAGAGGGTTTTGCGGGCGCTGGTGTCGATGACCTGAACACTGCCGCTTGCACGTTCGACAATTATGCCGAGGTCGCCTGTGCCGCGCAGTTCACAGCTCTCCTGGGCATGCGCTGCTGCCATTGTGAGAAACAGGATAACCAGTAGTCCTTGAGTGGCCAACATCTTTACAAATGGGGGAGATTTCAATAATGACTCTCGCCAAGGCGCAAAGAACGCCAAGAAAAACCTTTGCGGTCTTGATAGTCTTCGCCTGCATGGACGCAGGTGAGGGGCGTGAGCAGGACGCGGAAGCTTGGCGAGAAAAAAATGATCTCTTTCATGGCTGGTCAGTCTGAGACTTGGCCTCACTCGAGAAATTAGCCTTTTCATTCTTGATGCTCCTCTGTTTCTGCTGTTCCTTGCTTCAGTTGTTGCGCCAGCCAATTGGCTTCCTGTTCGCTGAAAAATGGTTTCCATGGCGGCATAGGCGTGCCGGGGCGGCCATGGTTGATGGTGGTTTCATCAACGGGTCCCGCCTGATACTTCTTGATCAGCTCCGCGCGCAGTCCAGCCGATCCTGAATTCAATGCTGCTGAGAGCTGTGCCGCATCCTCTGCGATCGAAAGCAGCGGGAAACACAACAGCA
>JAUVEG010000006.1 GCA_030594925.1 Gammaproteobacteria bacterium | reverse complement strand
CTTGCTGTCGATTGGCGCGCATCTGTAAACTTAAAACATAAAACCTAATACTTCCCCCGTCATGAAAAATACTGACAAACAGCAGGATATCCGCAGCAGGCTCAAGCATCTGATCGAGCACTTCGAACATGTGCTGCCCGGGCAGGCGCCGATCAAGGATTTTGTACACCACAATACCCTGCATGGTTTCGAACATCTGACATTTTCCGATGCCCTGAAAGCCGTGCATGAGCTCACCGGAGCCTATGGCTACGAACCGGCGCAGAAGTACCGGGAGTATTATCAAAAAGGGCGCATCCTGGAGAAGGATCTGCGTGCTGTGATCGATGCCGATAGTGAGCTTGAAGCACAGCAACAGATCACTCAGAGCTTTACACGTGGTGATATCTACCTGCAGGCGATGCTGCATCCCTTACACAGCGTCACTGCCTGCCAACTGAACTGGCAGATAGAAGAGCAGTCTGCACTGAAGAGTTTTCAGACGGATATTTCGCAACACAGCCGCGACAGCCTGCTGTCGGCAAGCGGCGGCAGCGAAGCCGAAGCGATAACCGGCCTGTGGGAAGCCTGCATGCAGGTGCTGGAGATCGATCAGCAATTCCTGCATCCGGAAGAGCTTGCCGACATGTCTGCAGAGTATGCAGAGGAGTTGTTGACCTCGCTTGCTGAATCAGAAGAGGTTGAGTCTGTCGACAACCTGCTGCTGCATCGTCTGGTGCACAAGGAGTCGGATCATCTGCAGGCGCAGTTGTGGAGCCAGGTTGGTGATGAAATCACCCTGCGCGGCCTGCTGAAGATGTTGACGGGTCATGACGTGATGGATGATTATCGTCCGGCATTGTTGCGTCATCTGGCCTCCTACCTCGATCAGGGGGTCGCCGCCTGGCGCAATGGCGACAGTGCCGGGGGGTTCTTCCATGCCTGGCGTGAAAGCGCCATGGAAGATATGGTTCAGTATGATACCCAGATGCCTGACTGGCAGGATCAGCTGCAGCTGGTACCGGATGATCCTTTTGAAGCGATCATCGTTGAGTTGAAACAACTCGGCCTGGAGGAAGCTGCATGGGAGGGCTATCTGCTGAGGCTGGCGCTGGAACTGCCGGGATGGTCGGGAATGTTCCTGTGGCGTCATCTGCACCCCGGTTACGAGGGGCAGCCTGCTGCGGTCGATATGCTGGACTATCTGGCGGTGCGCCTGGTGCTGGAGCGTCTCTATGCGCAGCGACTGACGCGGCGCAAGTGGCGCATCGAGGCGACCCTGCCGACGATTCGCTGGCATTTCCGCCACCGCCGTTCTGAATTCTTCGTGCGCTATACGCTGTTCAACAAGCGTCTTCCTGAGTTTCTCAGTAATCGTGCGCAGCGCCTCGCGGGGCAGGATTCCAGGCTTGATGAAGAGTACACGCCATGGAAGATCGTCGCCGATATGATCTGGAACTGGCGGCAGAGCCCCTCCTATGATCGTCCCGGATTCCATACCCCTTACCGTCATGGCTGGCAGCTGTTTCGCCTGGCGCAGAGTATGGGGATGGATGCCGGGAGTGTTCTACTCCTGGAAAAAGAGCAGATTGCACTAATTTTTGATTGTCTGCAGCGGCTCGATGAAGAGAAGTCCGGCTTTGTGTGGCTGCAGGCCTATGAAATCAACTACCGCGACCAGTTTCTCAATGCCATCAGCAACAATCATCGGCGTGGCCGCTGGAAAAATCGCAAACAGCAGCCTCAGGGGCAGCTGATCTTTTGCATGGATGAGCGTGAAGAGGCAATTCGCCGTCATCTCGAAGCGCTGAATCCGAAGCTGGAGACACTCGGGGCGGCTGCGTTCTACAATACCGTGATCAACTGGAAAGGGCTGGATGATGACAAGGTGACGCCGCTGTGTCCGGTTGTCAGAACGCCGTCGCACGAGCTGGATGAGATTCCCCGGGAGAACGCCGCTGAACTCTATCAACAGCACAGGGAGCGTCATCGTAAACGCATACTGATGAAGAACTTCCTCGGCCAGGAGGTGCGCAGAAATCTGCTCTCATCCACGCTTGCAATTGTTGTCTCTGCGCCGGTTGCACTGGCGACGCTGGTGGGAAAGATCGCTGCGCCGCTGCAGTTTGGCCGCTTTGCGGCCTTCATACGCAAAGGCATCGACCTCGAAGTTCCGACCACGCTTGCATTGACTGCAGATGAGTCAGCCGCGGAGGGCACGGTGGAGAGCAACCGGCATGGGTTTTCAGACCGGGAGCAGGTGCAGAATGTCGTCCAGTTTCTGCGCACCATCGGCCTGGCGAAGGGTTTTGCGCCATTGGTGGTGCTGTTCGGGCATGGCTCGAGCAGTGAGAATAATCCGCATGCATCTGCCTATAACTGCGGTGCCTGCAGCGGCAACCACAGCGGACCCAATGCCCGCGCCTTTGCGCAGATGGCTAATCGTCCGCAGATCCGCACCCTGCTGCAGGAGCAGGGCATCGATATTACGGATGATGTGTGGTTTATCGGCGCCTATCACAATACCGGGAGTGAGGAGATCGAGTGGTTTGATGTGGAGATGATGCCGCTGCAGTTTCATCAGCAGTTTGAGCAGCTGCGCAGCGAAGTCGCGCAGGCGACGGAATTCTCGGCGCATGAACGCTGCCGTAAATTTGCCTCTGCGCCAAAAAAGCCAACTCTCGCCAGAGCGGTCGCGCACATTGCAGGACGTTCGTTTGATTTCAGCCAGGCGCGGCCTGAACTGGGGCATGCGACCAATGCTTCGGCAGTGATCGGCCGCCGCTCGGTCAGCCAGGGGCTGTTTCTGGACCGGCGCACATTTTTGATCTCCTATGATCCGACCACGGATGCGGAAGGGACCATCATCGAGCAGCTGCTGCTGTCGAATGGTCCCGTGGGCGCCGGCATCAGTCTTGAGTACTACTTCTCAACAGTGAATAATGAGTATTTCGGCTGCGGCACCAAAGTGATGCACAATGTGACCGGCTTTTTCGGGGTGATGGAGGGTGCAAACTCGGATCTGCGTACCGGCCTGCCGCGGCAGATGATCGAGATTCACGAGGCGATGCGTCTGCATGTGCTGGTGGAGGCGAGTGTTGAAATCCTGACAAAAGTCTATCAGCGCCAGCCGCCGCTGCAGCAGCTGATCGGCAACGGCTGGCTGCTGGTCTCTGCGATCGATCCCGACACGGGTGAAATCTCGCTGTTTGATCCGCAGCAGGGTTTTATTTCCTGGGATGGTGAAGTGACACCGCTGCAGACAGTCGAGCGGTCATCGGAGTGGTACGACGGCCATATGCAGCCGCTGCAGCCGGTGATGCTGAAGCAGGAGGCGGTGCATGCTTAATCAGATCGCATGGCTGGTTCCACTGCTTCCACTGCTGGCGGCCGCATGGATTGGCGCCGGTTTCCTGCTGGGAGTCAATCGGGGTGAGTCAGGAGAGCGGTATACATTTATGGTTGCCGTCGGCGCTATTCTCGGCTCCTTTGTATTGATGCTGGCGCTGGATGTTCACGCCTTGATTGACGGTATTCCCGGCTACCTGCTCTATGGCGAATGGTTCCACAGCGGGGAGTTCACGATTGCCGTCAGTCTGCTGCTGGATGGATTGGGACTCGCTTTTGGAACACTGTTCGCGTTGCTGCTGCTGATTGCGATACGTTTTTCGGTGAATTACATGCACCGCGAAGCGGGCTTTCAGCGCTTCTTCATGATCCTCAGCCTGTTTGCCTCGGCGATGCTGCTGATCGTGCTGGCAGGCAGCGGCGTACTCATCTTTGTCGGCTGGGAGCTGGCCGGTGTCAGCTCTTACCTGCTGATTGGCTATGCGATCGATCGCAACACGGCGACCCGAAATGCCAACTATGCCTTCATCACCAACAGAATTGGAGATGCCGGATTCATCCTCGGGCTGTTTGTCTCCCTGGCGTTGTTCGGCACCACCGAATGGACGTTGTTGTCATCGCTTGAGAGTGATCAACAGACGCTGATGCGGGGCATGTTGATTGCCGGATTCCTGGTGGCTGCACTGGCGAAATCAGCGCAGCTTCCTTTTTCCGCCTGGATCAGCAAGGCGCTCGAGGGACCGACGCCATCCAGCGCGATTTTCTACGGCTCGCTGATGGTGCATGCCGGCGTCTATCTGGTGATTCGCCTGCAGCCGTTGATCGAGCAGACACCGGTGATGATGTGGGTGCTGGTGTTCATCGGTGGATTGACAGCCCTCTACGGATGGCTCGCCGGTCTGGTGCAGACAGACGTCAAGAGTTCGCTGATGTTCTCCACCATCTCCCAGGTGGGTTTGATGTTCGTCAGCTGCGGGCTTGGCTGGTTTGAATTTGCGGCATGGCATCTGGCACTGCATGCAATCTGGCGCGCCTACCAGTTTCTGGTTTCACCGGGGCTGATGCACATGGTCACCCGTGGCGCACGCCCGGTTCCTCCGTGGTTGACAAGACAGCAGCCGCTCTACACTGCGGCGTTGCAGCGACTGTGGCTTGATCAGCTGGCCGAATGGCTGTTGATTCGTCCGGTCGATGCGCTCTCGAAAGAGTTGCTGGACTTCGACGATAAAGTGGTCAATCGTATCGCCGGACTGCCGAATGAGCAGAGCGGTCTTACCCGTGGTGGAGAGCGCCAGTGGGTCGCCAATATCGGCCGCGGTCGTGGCTTCGCCGGCAGGACGATGGAGAAAACTGCAAATGCCATGCACTGGTTTGAAGAGCATCTGATTCTCAAGGGAAGCGGCGATGGTCTGCTGGGAGTCATTGATCACCTGGGTCTCTATATGCAGCGCGTGGAGCAGTTGCTGGCGCAACCCCGTTACCTGGTGCTGCTTATCCTTGCCACCTTTGCAGTCATCATTTGAAAGAAGTTGGCAGTTGTCAGTTTGCAGTTGGCGGCATTCCGACAAATAAACCTTGAGTGGTCAACACTCTTAACAAAGGAATTAAATTTTAATCATGACTCTCGCAGAGACGCAAAGCTTCCGCGTCTGCCGTACATGGATGTACAAATGTCGTGAGCGCAGGATGCACAGGTATGGCCTGCTTGCGCCCCTCACCTCCCTCCCTGCAGGCAAGCCCGCCAAGAAAAAACCTTTGCGTCTCTGCGTCTTTGCGAGAGATAAAAAGATCTTAATGTCTCGTCACTCTGAGACCTGATCCCGCTATACTTTTGCAAACTGCAAACTGCAAACTGCAAACTGCATACAGCGTAAAATAGCTGATACAGGAGGCTGCTGATGAAACGCACGATTATTCTACTGCTCGACTCGTTTGGGGTCGGCGGAGCCGGGGATGCTGACAAGTTTGTCGGTATCAATAGTGATGGCAGCAACTTCAATGACGCGGGCGCCAATACGCTGGGTCATATTGCGCAAGCCTGCGCCAGCAGAGAGGCAAATAATGGCCGCACGGGCCCCCTTAACTTGCCGAATATGAACAGGCTTGGAATAGGCCGCGCGTGTGTTGAAAGTTCCGGCTATTTCCCCGAGGGACTGGATGCCTCTGTCGAACCTGTTGCCGCCTACGGCTATGCGAAGGAGCTCTCGACCGGCAAGGATACCTCCTGCGGCCATTGGGAGATTACCGGCGTACCGGTGCTGTTCGAGTGGGGTTATTTTGACCAGAGAGAGAACAGCTTTCCGCAGGAGTTGCTGGACGAGCTGGTCGAACGCGGCAACCTGCCCGGTTACCTGGGTAACTGTCACGCCTCCGGCACCACCATTCTCAAACAGCTGGGTGACGAGCATGTCAAAACCGGCAAGCCGATCTTCTACACCTCCGCCGACAGCGTCTTTCAGATCGCCTGCCATGAAGAGGGTTTTGGCCTGCAGCGCCTCTATGATTTGTGCGCCATAGCAAGGGATCTGGTCGATAAATACCACATTGGACGTGTTATTGCACGCCCCTTCATCGGCACGCAGAGCAGCAATTATACGCGCACCGGCAACCGCCATGACTACTCGGTCGTGCCGCCGGCGCCGACACTGCTGGATCGTATGAAAGAGTCAGGCGGCGAGGTGGTGGGTGTTGGCAAGATCTCCGATATCTTTGCGGCCCGGGGCATCACCAGGGCGACCAGGGCAACGGGTCTCGAACAATTGTTTGACGCCAGCCTGGATGAGCTCAAACGCGCCGGCGACCAGACCATTATTTTCACCAACTTTGTCAACTTTGATGCGGATTTTGGCCATCGTCGCAACGTCTCCGGTTATGCTGCTGCTCTGGAGTACTTCGACCGGCGCCTGCCGGAGATGCTGGATCTGATGGATGATGATGACGTGCTGGTGCTGACAGCGGATCATGGCTGTGATCCCACCTGGAAGGGAATAGACCACACCCGCGAACATATCCCCGTCATCTTCTACGGCAAGAGCGTCAAACCAGGCTCGCTGGGCTTGCGAGATACCTTCGCCGATATCGGCCAGACAATCGCTGCTTACCATGGTTTGCCTGAACTCGACTATGGCAAGAGCTTCATGTGATCGGAAGAGACGATTAGTAATAGCTACACTAGAATCCTTGTGTGGCCAACATCTTTCCAAATGAGTCAAAATTCAATATTGACTCTCGCAAAGCTTTCGCGTCCTGCTTACGCTCCTCACCTACATCCGTGTAGGCGAAGGCGCAAAGCACGCCAACAAAAACCTTTGCTGTCTTGGCGTCTTGGCGGGAGAAAAAGATCTCTTGCATGCCTCGTCAGTTTGAGATTTGATCTTGCAAAAAGAGTGAGGAATACAATGAGAGACCAAAGCGTCATCGCCTTCATCATGGCGGGAGGAGAGGGGTCGCGCCTGCAGCCCCTCACAAGCGAACGCTCCAAACCTGCGGTGCCCTTCGGCGCGCGTTACCGGATCACGGATTTCGTGTTGAGCAATTTCGTCAACTCCGGGATCACCACCATTTATATGCTGGTGCAATACCGCTCGCAATCCCTTATCGAACACATCCGCAAGGCCTGGCGTCTATCGCCCATGCTTCCAAATCAGTTCATTACTGTGGTGCCTCCGCAGATGAACAAGGGAGAGAGCTGGTTTCAGGGAACCGCAGATGCTGTGCACCAGAACCTGAACCTGATCGAGGACCATGATCCTGATCTGGTGGCGGTGTTCGGCGCCGACCATATCTACCGTATGGATATACGCCAGATGGTGGATTTCCACAATGCCCGCAATGCGGATGTCACAGTCTCTGCCCTGCCGGTACCGCTGCAGGAGGCAACCGAATTCGGCGTTATAGCCACCGAAGATGACGGCCGCATCTGCGAATTCCAGGAGAAGCCGGAAAACCCGGCGCACATGCCTGGTGACCCCGCTCGCGCCTTTGCCTCCATGGGAAATTACATCTTCAAGGCGGACGTGTTGGTGGAGGCGCTGCTGGATGCCAAGAGTCGTGGAGAGACGGATTTCGGTCACGATGTGCTGCCGAAGTTGATGCAGAGTCACAAGCTCTTTGCCTACAACTTCGCTGACAATGAGGTGCCCGGCTTGAAACCCTATGAGGAGCAGGGGTACTGGCGTGACGTGGGAAATATCGATGCCTATATGGCAGCGCATGCGGACGTCATGGGACTTGAACCCCGGCTGGATGTATTCAACACGGACTGGCCGATACTCTCCAGTAACTACCAGGGGCCGGTTGCACGGGTGATCAGCGGTGAGATCGAAAACAGCCTGCTGGGCGCAGCCACCCTGATCAATGGCGGCAAGGTGAAGAACACCATCATTCGCCGCGAGGCCGTGGTGGGAGAGGGCGCCGAGCTGGAAAGCTGCATTATCATGGACTATGTACACATAGGCGCTGGCGCCAGCTTGAAAAATGTGATCGTGGACCGCCACAACAACATCGAGCCCGGCGCGCGTATCGGTTTCGATCTGGAGGAAGATCGCAAGCGCTACAAGGTCACCGACTCCGGCATCGTGGTGGTGCCGCGTGGAGGAGCCCGCTATTACGCACGGGATTCGCACAAACATGGGCGGGCGCGCTATTCTGAATAAGTTAACAACCTTTAGGTTTTTTCTCATTCCCATGCTCCAGCATGGGAATGCTGAAAGAGGCGTTATCCTCTCTACAAGACCTGCAGCCAGCTGTACCACAAGGGCAGGGTGAAGAGTGAGGCGAAGGTCGTCGCTGTCACTGCAGTTGCATAGAGGGCTGTTTCCAGTCCAAAACGATCACACAGCACCAGTCCAAGCACCATTGACGGCATGGCGGCTTCAAGAATGACGCCGTCACGGATGATCTCCTGCATATCGATCATAGAACTCAAGCCCAGCACGACCAGCGGCGCGAACAGCAGCTGAATGATCATCACCTGCAGGATCGCAGGAAAATAGGCGGGTTTCCAGCTGTCAAAGCGGATGCTGAGGCCTACCGAGATCAGCATCAGGGGAACCACGCCGCTTCCCAGCATCAGCAATGCGCCGTCCAGCCACAGGGGGAGAGCGGTCGCCGAGAACTGCATCATCATCGCCGCAGCCGCAGCCCACAGCGGCGGTATACGCAGCAGATCACGAAACAGGTTCACCGGTTCGTCGCTGCCGCCATAATATTTCGCCATCAGGATGCCGCCGGTCAGCAGTATCGGTGTGCAGGCGAACAGGTCGTACTGGATGGCAATACTGCTGCCCTGGGCGCCATAGAGGCTTTCAAGAAACGGCAGTCCCATATAGGTGGCATTGGGGAAGGCTGCCGCCAGCAACAGCGCCCCCATGACTGCCTTGGGTTGACTGCAGACTCTGCAGGCCAGGTACATTGCCGCCAGGCTGAGGAGAATAGCGACAGCGGCGCTGATCGCGATATGCAGAGAGTCCAGCCCCAGAGGCGTTGTCCATAACAGGCGCAATACCAGTGCCGGAAGAAGCAGGTAATAGACCAGCGTCGTCACCGTCTTGCGCAGTGTATCAGCGCCGATGCCAGCAGGTTGTATGACTCTCCATGCAAAGCCGCAGAGAATCAGAAAACCCATTTGTATGACGACATGCTGCATATCAGCTCCTCAGCACATCCTGCGGGTAATTTGCAGCCTCCTAGCCGGCGCGCAGGTTGTGCTGTTGCGAGATGCCTTTGTAGACGATGTCGGAGACCTTGCGGATGACATTCCCGCGGGTGCGGATCCAGGAGCCGTAATTTCGTGTGCGTTTTCGCTTCTCGATGATGCCAACGAGTGTATAGGGATAGCTCTTGCCATTGCTCCCTTTTACGATCAGGATGCCTATATCTCCGCAGAGTTGGGCGGTGCTCCCGGTCTTGTTGATGACTTTGGTGCTTTTTGGTATTTTCCGCGTACCGGTATAGAGGCGGTCGCGACCGGGAAGTTGCATCAAACGCCGCATTTCACTGGAGTAGGGGAGGCTGCCATTCCACAGCGCATAGAGGAAACGGCTGTAGTCATGCGCTGAAGCCTTGTTCCGGTAAGTGCGGCCATTTGCAGGGATATATTCGACGATGCGTGTATTCGTGAACATTTTGGAATAGTTTCGTTTCAGCAACTTGTTGACGGCGGCAGGACCGCCGGCCTGGCGCAACACCCAGTTGGCGGAGTAGTTGTTGGAACGCTGAATCATACGCCGCATGTGCTTCTTGGCGGTACTTCCATATTTGAGTTTTCCCTTCTTCACCTTGTGGAAATAGGCGAGGGCAAAGAATGTTTTGACGAGGCTGGCCCCCTGCAGCGGGGTGTCCTCATTGATGGCGACAAGCTTCTCTCCTGTAGTGAAGTCAAATACTGCCCAGGCTGTACGCTCGTCACTGGAAATAGTTCCTTTTTTCCTCTGGGACTTGATGAATTTCTCCACCTCTGCCTCGAGATTTTTGTGCCTGTTTTTGCGCTTCGCAGTGGTGGTTTTCTTGGTGGGATGAGTTGTAGTCTTGTTGCTCTTTGCGGCTGTTTTTACAGGCTGAGTTGTAGTCCTTTTGCTCTTTGTGACTGCTTTTACAGGCTGGCTAGTTGCCTGCTTGTTCTTAGCGACTGCTTTTCCGGGCAGGGTCGTTGTTTTCTGATGGCCTTTTTCTGTGACGATTTTCCACCACTTCGAGCGCACGGCTGTTGCCGATTTTAATCCGCGCGACTGCAGCAGTTTGGTATGTGAGCGCGCAACTTGCTCTGCTCCCTGTTTATCCCTGTTGCGGTAGTAGATCAACCCATAAACGGGGGCCTTGTTGACGACCTTGAGCTTTTTTCCAACCGTTGGCCCCAGTATAGATTCGACCTTCTTCCTGTAGTTCTGTACGGTTTCGACATTCTCATCCCACAGATAGGCGACGTCATAACGTTCCGTTGCAGCCCATGCGGAGTCCAGCGACGTTAGGCAAACCAGCAATAGAAAAACATAAATGATACGTGTCATGGGAGTAAGCAACCTTTAATCAGAAGAGGGGCTATTCAGCCGATTTTTTCGCATCTGTGGTGATTTTATCAGCTTCCGCCTGCGCATCTTCAGTCACTTTCGTGGCTTCGGCATCAGCATCGTCAACGAGTTTCATCGCCTGCATGTGAGCTGCTTCACTCTCTTCGACAGATTTCCCTTCAGCCTCGGCCTTGATTTCAGCAGCTTTGGCTTTGGCCTTTTCAGTAATCTCGGCGGCTTTTCTCGACGCCTCTTCGGTAAGTTCGGCGGCTTTTACTTTTGCCTGCTCATAGAGTTCAGCCGCCTTGGCTTTGGTGTCGTCATAAATGGCTACGGCGCTCTCTTTGAGTTCGGCGGCCTCCTCTTTTGCGGCTTTTGAAGCAGCACTCCCGAGTTCTTTGGCCTTTTCGACGAATTCAGCGGACTTCTGTTTCAGCTCTTCGGTGGCGGATGGCGTTGCGGATTCTCTCTTGGGCTGATCCTGATCGTCTGATTGCGAGCATGCGCCGAGAGTGAGAGAGAGGATCAACGTTAGCATCATTGCCAGCAGGGTTGTCGTTGTTTTGTCCATTCTATATTCCATTTTCTTGGCCTTTGGTTGATATTCAGGTCGGTTGTTCCAGGAGTTGTTTTGCTGTTTTTACCAGCTGTTTACGCTTAAACAGCAATTGTATGCGAGAACCGCCGAGTTGTCTCCACAAAATGGCTGCACGGATTCCCGCCAGCAGCAGTGCCCGGACTCTGTTCTGTGTTTCCGGGTTTTGCAGGTGGAGAGGATCCCCCTTTACCATGATGCGTGGCGACAGGTCGCTGATAGTGCTGCTGTAGATGTCGGCAAGCGCGGCTATCTGGTTGCTGTGCGTATAGTCATAGAGATCAAGTTTTGCAGCGGCAGCCTTGATGCGTTCACTAATCTGCTTCAATCTTTCGCTATCCTTGAGGAGTTTTCCGGAGAGAAGCAGTACGCTGATGCTGTAGCGGGTAGTTCCTATCTGCTCCCTGGCCGGGGAGGTCAGCTGTTGCTGCAGTTGTTGCAGGCCGTAGCGCACGCCATCGAGTCCGGAAAAAACCTCTGTGGTAGTGTCGGCATCGGTCTGAAAAACGCTGTAGAGTGATTTCTCCATCGCTTCGGCGTCCGCTTGTCCGCTGCGAGCCAGTTTATCGACCAGTGCCGTTGCCTGGTAGACGCCGGCAAGAGCGATGGTTTGCTGCTCAAATTGGTTCATGAAATCGCCTCTTTAATGGTTGCTCCGCCGAGGCAGAGCTGTTGCTGGTAGAAAACGATGGCCTGTCCAGGTGTGACGGCGCGCTGTGGTTCATCAAAGGCGACGTGCAGGGTGTCATGCTCCTGCAGAGTAACGCAGCAGGGTTGCAGTGGCTGGCGGTGTCTGCAGCGAGCCAGGCAGCGCAGGGGGAGTTGCGGAGGTTGCGCAATCCAGTGGATCTGATTTGCAAGCAGCGCCGGTGTGAACAGCAGGGGGTGCTTCTTACCCTGAACAGCGATCAGCACATTGCGCTGCAGATCCTTTGCGGCGACAAACCAGGGGGTTTCTCCACTCCCCTTGATGCCGCCGATTCCCAGTCCCTGCCTCTGTCCGATGGTGTAGTACATCAACCCCTGATGAGTGCCCAGCTTCTCACCCTGTGGAGTCTCTATGTTGCCGGGCTGTGCAGGCAGATACTGCGATAAAAAATCACGAAAACGGCGCTCGCCGATAAAGCAGATGCCGGTGCTGTCTTTTTTGTTGTGGGTTTGCAGGCCGGCTTTCAGCGCCATGGTGCGTACATCCGCCTTGTCGATGTCCCACAGGGGGAAGAGGGCGTGGGAGAGTTGATGCTGGTTTAACAGATAGAGAAAATAGGTCTGATCTTTGTTGTCGTCTTTTGCGCGGATGAGTTGGTAGAAGTCATCATGTTTCTCAATGCCCGCATAGTGGCCGGTGGCGATGGCGTCGGCTCCAAGCTGCAGTGCATAGTCGAGAAAGGCCTTGAATTTGATCTCTCTGTTGCATAGCACATCCGGGTTGGGTGTGCGTCCTGCGCGATACTCATCCAGAAAATAGCTGAAAACGCGATCCCAGTACTCGGATGAGAAGTTGACAGTATGCAGTTTGATGCCAAGCGTCTGCGCAACTGCTGCGGCATCGGCAAGATCTTCGGCGGCGCTGCAGTACTCGCTGCTGTCATCCTCCTCCCAGTTTTTCATGAACAGCCCTTCAACATGATGGCCCTGTTCAATCAGTCTGAGTGCCGCAACGGAGGAGTCAACGCCTCCGGAGAGGCCCACCATGATGGTCATTTTTTGTTGAGCCAGCGCTCCAGCGTAACGACAGTCGGGGGTTCGCCATTTTTCCTGAACCAGCTATCCACCGAGTATTTGATGCCGGTGGTTTGATCTTCAATGACCCCTGTCCAGTGGGGTACCAGCCAGAAACGGTCACGCACAACAGAATTCCGGACTTTGTGCCATTTTAACAATCCATCCTGTTCCAGCAGTCCCAGATAGGTGGTGGTGTTCGTTGCTTCGGCTTTACAATCCAGCTGTCCCGCTTTTTCAGAAGGGATCTGATTGAGCGCCAGGTCACGCCAGGTGCCGGTCTTGTTGCCGACCAGGATCTCCAGCAGGGCGATGGCCTGTTTAACCTGCATACGTTCATCAGAGGCGTTTTTTACGCCCTTGAAAAGCGCCTCTACCTGATGCCACTCGCTGTTGCTGAGCGAGGCGTCTGTAGATTTCTTACACACAAAGGCGGTGCAGGCATTGAAATCCTGATAGGTCGATGCAAGCGTTGACCCTGATGTGAACAGTAGTAATACACTGAACAAGACTTTCAATGTTGATCTCCTGATTGTTGGACGAATCTTTAGGCATGTAGGGCGGCATAAGCGACAGCGCATCCCGCCATTTTACCCCGACATTTCCGGTGCAATGCGCTGTCGCTTATTGCACCCTACGCTCTGAGCACGATTGACAAGAGCATCCACCATGGATACGGAAAAAGGCCGGATGCGCTGTCGCTTATCCGGCCTGCATTCGCTTGTCATTCTCTATCTGTTATTTTTTGTTGTACCAGCGCTCCAGCGTTACAACGACGGGGGCGACGCCATTTTTCTTGAACCAGCTGTCGACAGAGTATTTGACGCCGGTGGTTTTATCTTCGATGACGCCGGTCCAGTGCGGAACCATCCAGAAGCGGTCACGCACCACGCGGTCGTGGACTTTGTGCCACTTCAAGAGGCCGCCGTTTTCGATCATGTAGAGGTAGGTAGTGGTGTTGGTGGCTTCCGCAGTGCAGTCGAGCTGCCCCCGGTAGTTTGCATTTCTTTTGTTGCCGGGAAGGTCGACCGAGGTGCCTGTCTTGTTGCCGACCAGAACTTCCAGCAGGGCGATCGCCTGTTTGATCTGCGCACGCTCCTGTTTGGAGCTTTTTACACCGTTGAAAAGATTACTTACCTGTCGCCACTCGCTGTCGCTCAGAGAGGCATTGGCAGTGTGGTTGCAGTCGAAGTTGGTGCAGGCTTGGAAGCCGCGAAAGGTCGCTGCAGATGCCGATGCGGCGATGGGGTCTGATGCGGATGCTGATGCAAAACCTGATGTGAGCAGCAACAGCGTCATGAGGATTATTTTCATTAATTTCTCCGGTTACTCAAATAATGTGTAAATTGCTGTATTTACAAAGATACAAAAATACAAAGTATAGCAAAAAATGTATTTATTGCCAAAGGAGGTGCGCGGTCAATGTTTGGCGCCTTCGGGGCTCCATCCACTGCGCCACTTCTTCAGAGCAACAATGGTGGGTTCTGTGCCATTATCAAAAAACCAGGAGTCTACAGCCCATTGTTTGGCTGAGACGTTTTCCCTGATGACTGCTGTCGAGTGCGGCCAGCCCATGATGAAAAAACCACGCGTTGCGCGTGGCTGCACACTATGGAATTTCAGCAGTCCATCCCTCTCCATCATGGTCATATAGGTGGTGCTGTTGGTAGATTCATCGACGCAGTCAAGCTGGTTGCCTTTCGCTTTGAAGACGCCCTCGAGATTCCCGCCGCGGTCATCGAGGCTATTGATTTTCCCGCCGACCTCGATCTCCAGGTAGGCGATAGCTGACGCGATCTGACGACGCTCCTGTTCGGCATTGCCGGCTGCCGGTTTGAATCTCTCGCGTACACCCTGCCATTGTTGTTGACTCAGACCAACATGGTCAATCATGGTGCAGGTATGCTGATAGCAGACTGAGAAGCGGGAGGGAACCGGATCCTTGATGGGTGGTTTTTTATTGTTGTCGTGATCGAGGAATCCAGCCTGGGCTGGTGCTGTCATCAGCAACAGCATAAGTGCAATCAGAAGAGATGAATGTGCGTTTTTAAAGTTCATAGATGATTTTCAGAGCAAATTATCTCTTTATTTTAACAGAAAACTCTATTTCTGACATATTCTCAAAAAGTACCTCTCCTATAGATAGAGTACTGCGAATTACTTGATGAACTCCTCCTGCCACAACCTGTGATAAGACTCTTTTCCGACAAATTTTCTGATTTTCTATTGACTATAGTGGGTATTGATAGGCAGACTGCGTGGCAATTACAGTCATTTGTATTCAATTTTAGAGAAATAATGTGAGCCAAAATCTCGTCATCGTGGAATCGCCGGCCAAGGCCAAAACAATCGAGAAGTTTCTCGGCAAGGAGTTCACCGTTATGTCCAGCTACGGGCATGTGCGGGATCTGCCGAGGAAAGGACTGTCGGTTGATGTAGCCAACCATTTTGAACCCACTTACGAGGTGACTGAAGATAAAAAGAGAGTCATCGCAGATCTCAAAAAAGCGGTCAAAAAGGCATCGCTCGTATGGCTGGCATCGGACGAGGACAGGGAGGGGGAGGCGATCGCCTGGCATCTCGAGGAGGCGCTGGATCTGGATGAGAGCAATACCAGGCGCATTGTTTTTCATGAAATCACCAAGCCGGCAATCCTTGCTGCAATCACCAATTACCGCACCATTGACCGCAACCTGGTTGATGGACAGCAGGCGCGTCGGGTGCTCGACAGGCTGGTCGGCTTCGAGTTGTCTCCGGTGCTGTGGAAAAAAATTCAGACCGGTCTCTCTGCCGGAAGAGTGCAATCGGTGGCGGTACGCATCGTTGTCGACCGTGAGCGTGAAATAGAAGCATTTGAGAGCGCCTCCAGTTTTCGGATAGCAGCAGATTTTAAAGCAGGCAGGGATGCGGTGCTGACGGGGAAACTGCAAAAGGAGCGGCACACCATTGAAGAGGCGAAGCAGTTTCTTGAGAGTGTCAAAGAGGCAAAATATACAATTTCAGATATCTCAAAGAAGCCTGCGAAACGCTATCCGCGGGCGCCTTTTACCACGTCGACACTGCAGCAGGCAGCCTCGCAGCGACTCGGTTTCTCTGTCAGACAGACGATGGTGGTGGCGCAGAAACTCTACGAATCCGGCAAGATCACCTATATGCGGACGGACTCGGTTAATCTTTCCGATACAGCCCTGCAGCAGGCTACCTCGACCATTACGCAAGATTTTGGCAAAGACTACTTGCAAATCAGAAGCTACAAGACAAAATCGGCCGGTGCCCAGGAGGCGCACGAGGCGATCAGGCCGACAGATCTGAGCAACGCGACAGTTGCCGGCGACAGGAATGAACAGCGACTCTATCAACTGATCTGGCAGCGCACCATCGCTTCACAAATGGCGGACGCGCGGCTCGAAAGAACCACTGCGGTCATCGATGTTTCAACGATCGATGAGAATCTGCTTGCAAAGGGCGAGGTGCTGGTCTTTGACGGATTTCTCAAGGTCTACAAGGAGGGTGGCGACAAGGATAAAAAGATGCTGCCGCCGCTGCAGGTCGGACAGGATCTGCCGATTATCGTGATGCGGGCCCAGGAGGCCTTTACCCGGCCGTCGGCGCGCTATACCGAGGCGAGCCTGGTGAAAAAACTGGAGGAGATGGGTATTGGGCGTCCGTCGACCTATGCTCCCACCATATCGACCATTCAGAATCGCGGCTATGTGGAGAAGGGAGATCGCGAGGGGCGTGAACGCACCGTCAGGATCCTGGCATTGCACGGGCAGGAGATTATCAACGAGGATAGAGTCGAGATCACCGGCGCCGAGAAGGCAAAGCTGTTTCCAATGGATATAGCCGGCATCGTCACCGATTTTCTGGTCAAACACTTTACCGAGGTTGTCGATTACAACTTTACCGCCAGGGTCGAGGCGGAGTTTGACGAGATTGCCGCCGGTAAAAGCAACTGGCGTGACATGATTGCAGGATTTTACGGCCCTTTTCACGAGGATGTGGAGAAGGCGGAGGGGATCTCCCGGGAGGAGGCGAGCCAGTCACGGCAGTTGGGAACCGATCCCAAAAGCGGTCGTCCTGTCAGCGTAAGAATCGGACGTTACGGTCCCTTTGCCCAGATCGGCACCAGGGATGATGAAGAGAAGCCGCAGTTCGCCGGATTGAGTCCCGAGCAGCGCATGCACAGCGTGACGCTGGAGGAGGTGCTGCCGCTGTTTGAGCTGCCGAGAATCGTTGGCGATACGGCTGCCGGGGAGGAGGTTTTCGTCAATGCAGGGCGCTTCGGACCCTATGCCGGTTATGTTGACAGGCAGATCAGGAGCCTGGTGGAGGAGCGTGATATTATCGGCGTCGAACTGCTCCCTCAAAATGTCTCGATAGACCCTGAAGACCCGCATAAGATCACCATGGAGCAGGTGCAGTCATTCATCGATGCGAAAAAAGAGGCCGACAGGGAGAAGGAGATTCTGCTGTTTGATGACTCCGCCGTGCAGGTACTCGATGGCCGCTGGGGTCCATTCATTACAGATGGCTTCAAGAATGCAAAAATCCCCAAGGATAAGGAGCCCGGCAGCCTGACGCTGGAAGAGTGCCAGCAGCTTTTGGAGGAGACCAAAAAGGTCAAAAAACGCCTTACCAAGCAGTTCTATGGCGGCGGCTTCACGCTGCTGAAAAACAGCGCGGGCTTTCCCGATGCAACTCTGAAAGTGAAAGAGAACAAGGTGTCGCAGGCGTTCGAACTGGTTGATGAACTCGCTGCGCTGGGGAAAAAGATTCGAGTCGTCTCCGCCAGGGGAGCTGTGGCAATCCGCGCCTCCGAGAACCGAAAAACCTCTCCGGTTAAAAAGAAAGCCGCAACAAAAAAGAAGGCAACAGCAAAAAAGAAAACAGCA
>JAUVEG010000261.1 GCA_030594925.1 Gammaproteobacteria bacterium | reverse complement strand
GCAGCAGATCGACCAACTAGCCCATGGAGAAGACAAGGTGCGTGACTGGGTGGGAAATGGCGTGGAGCGGCTGGTGCGCCGCGCCCTGAGTGGAACGCTCGACGGCGAGCCATCGGATGAGGAGTTTGACAAGGCCTACCCGATCTTCCTCGACCTCTACGCAGAGAATACCTCCAAGCGATCACATCTCTATGAGGGCGTGCGCGAAGGGCTCGATTATCTGCTGTCACAGGATTACAAGCTGGGTTGTGTGACCAACAAGGCGGCGCAGTTTACAGAACCATTGCTGGAGGATCTTGGGATTGCCGGTGATTTTAAAATCATCATCTCGGGCGACACCCTGCCAAAGAAAAAACCTGATCCCATGCCGCTGCTCTATGGAGCGGAATACTTTGGCGTGGCGGCGGAAAACGCCATGATGATTGGCGACTCCGTCAGCGATGTCAAGGCTTCCCGTGCAGCAGGGTTTCAGATTGTCTGCATGAGTTATGGCTATAACCATGGTGAAGATATCCGCAACTACGATCCGGATGCGGTGATCGACTCGATGACAGAACTCCAGGCTCTTCTTGAGGGAGTTGATTAACAAAAAATCGTCAGTGTCTCACAAACATTTTCAACCACGGAACACACTGAACTCACGAAAATGAAAACTGAGATGATTCCGTGTTGTCCGTGTGTTCCGTGGTTAAAGTCCTTTCTGGCTCTTGTCAAACAGCGTCTTCAAGAAGTGTCCGGTATAGGATGCCTTGTTTTGCGCGACCTCCTCCGGGGTTCCACTGGCAATAATCTCTCCCCCCTGGCCGCCGCCTTCAGGCCCCAGGTCAATGATCCAGTCTGCGGTTTTGATGACGTCCAGATTGTGTTCGATGACGACCAGTGTGTTGCCATTGTCGCGCAGCCGGTGCAGTACCGCCAGCAGATGCTTGACGTCGTGAAAGTGAAGCCCTGTCGTTGGCTCGTCGAGAATATAGAGCGTCTTGCCGGTGTCCCGTTTGGAGAGCTCCCTGGAGAGCTTTACCCGCTGCGCCTCTCCGCCTGAGAGGGTGGTGGCGTTTTGTCCAAGCTGAATGTAGGTGAGCCCGACATCGATCAGGGTCTGCAGTTTACGCCGGATAACAGGGATGGGTTCGAAAAACTCCAGCGCCTCCTCGACGGTCATCCCCAGCACTTCATCGATGCTCTTCCCCTTGTAGCGGATTTCGCGGGTTTCGCGGTTGTAGCGCTTGCCTTTGCAGAGATCACACTGCACATAGATGTCGGCAAGAAAATGCATCTCCACCTTGATGACACCGTCCCCCCTGCAGGCCTCACAGCGCCCTCCCTTGACATTGAAGCTGAAGCGCCCGGGCAGATAACCGCGCGCGCGTGATTCGTGGGTTGCGGCAAACAGCTCGCGTATCGGGGTGAAGATGCCGGTATAGGTGGCTGGATTCGATCTCGGTGTGCGCCCGATCGGGCTCTGGTCGATATCCACCACTTTATCCAGATGCTGCATGCCGCTGATCTTCTCATGGGGCGCAGCCGTCAGCGTGGTGGCGCCGTTGAGCTGCGTCGCGGCCAGCGGATAGAGGGTGTCGTTGATGAGCGTCGATTTGCCCGAACCGGAGACGCCGGTGACGCAGGTCAGCAGGCCGAGCGGCAGTTCGAGATCGACCTGCTTGAGGTTGTTGCCGCTGGCACCGCTGATTCGCAGCCGCTGCCGGCGGCGTGGTGTGCGATCATTGGGGATCTCGATGCGGCGCTTGCCGCTGAGATACTCTCCGGTGAGTGATCCCGGTGTTCGCGTAATCTCTGCAGCTGTTCCCTCGGCGATGATGCGTCCGCCGTGGACGCCGGCGCCCGGGCCGATATCGACCACGTGATCGGCGCTGCGAATCGCCTCTTCATCATGCTCGACGACGATGACGGTATTGCCGAGGTCGCGCAGGTAGTTGAGCGTCTTCAGCAGGCGCTCATTGTCGCGCTGGTGCAAACCTATGGAGGGTTCGTCGAGAACATACATCACGCCCACAAGTCCTGCGCCGATCTGGCTGGCGAGACGAATGCGCTGCGCCTCGCCGCCGGAGAGGGTCTCGGCGCTGCGATCCAGCGACAGGTAGTTGAGTCCGACATTGACCAGGAAGCTGAGGCGCTGCATGATCTCCTTGATGATTCTGGCGGCGATTCTGCCCTCTTTTCCGGGCAGCGACAGCTGTTGAAAAAAATCCAGGGCGTGATTGACCGGCATACCGGTGATCTCCGGCAGTGCTACATCGTCAACGAAGACATGGCGGGCGGCTTCATTGAGGCGTCCGCCATGACACTCGGGGCAGGGCTGCAGCGAGACATACCTCGCCAGGCTGTCGCGCACCGAGCTGGAGTCGGTGTCGTGGTAGCGGCGGCGCATGTTGTTGATGACGCCTTCGAATGGCCGTTTTTTGGTCACAGTGCGGCCGCGCATGTTTCTGTAGGTCGTTTCGACGGTGGTTCTGCCGGTTCCATAGAGCAGCAGTTTTTGCTCTCTCTTTGTGAGTTGATTCCAGGGTGTTTCGAGATCAAAGCCATAGTGCGCAGCAACCCCGCTCAATAGCTGGAAATAGTAGCTGCTGAACCTGTCCCAGCCCTGTATCGCACCGTCTGCAGGGCTCAATTCCTCAGATGTGATCACCTTGGCGGGGTCGAAAAAATGATCGACGCCAAGACCGTCACAGCCGGGACAGGCGCCCACAGGGCTGTTGAAGGAGAACAGCCGTGGCTCCAGCTCTTCGATACTGTAGCCGCATTGCGGGCAGGCGAAGTTGGCGGAGAAGATCATCTCCTCACTGCTTTCGCCATCGGCATCCATGGGGGCGACACGCGCGATGCCGCCGGCCAGGTGCAGCGCAGTCTCAAAGGACTTGGCCAGGCGCTGCTGCAGATCGGGACGCACCTTGAAGCGGTCGATGACGACCTCGATGCTGTGTTTTTTGTGCAGTTCAAGATCCGGCGGGTCATCCAGTTCATAGGTATCGCCGTCGATGCGCGCGCGCAGATACCCCTGCGCGTGCAGCTCCCCCAGCAGTTTGTGGTATTCACCCTTGCGCTCGGAGATGACCGGCGCCAGCAGCATCAGTTTCTCTCCTTCAGGCAGGGAGAGCACCTGGTCGACCATCTGGCTGACCGTCTGCGCTTCGAGTTTCTCGCCATGCGTAGGGCAGCGCGG
>JAUVEG010000012.1 GCA_030594925.1 Gammaproteobacteria bacterium | reverse complement strand
GAAAGTACTCTATGAACCTGGTGAATTGATTCGTGTGACAGACGGTCCCTTTAATGATTTCAATGGAGTTGTTGAAGAGGTGGATTATGAGAAGAACCTGCTGCGCATCTCGGTCATGATTTTTGGACGTTCTACACCTGTGGATCTTGCATTTGACCAGGTAGAGAAAACCTGATCCAGAAGTCCTTGGGTGTCCTGCATCTATACAAATGAGTCAAATTTCAATAATGACTCTCGCAGAGGCGCAAAGATCGCCAAGAAAAACCTTTGCAGTCTTGGCGTCTTCGCCTACAGGGATCGTAGGTGAGGGGCGTGAGCAGGACGCGGAAGCTTGGCGAGAGAAAATTTTTTATTATTTTAACGACGGGCAGCAACGGTAACCAGTCCGCTGCGTGATGACCCGGGAGAGAGAAAATGGCTAAAAAAATCGAGGCTTATATCAAGCTTCAGGTAGCGGCTCAGGAAGCCAACCCCAGTCCGCCTGTTGGTCCTGCCCTGGGACAGCATGGTGTGAACATCATGGAGTTCTGCAAGGCGTTCAATGCGCAGACGCAGAGTGTCGAAAAAGGCATGCCTGTTCCTGTGGTGATTACCGTCTATAACGACCGCTCCTTCACCTTCATCATGAAAACCCCGCCTGCGGCAGTTCTGCTGATAAAAGCAGCGGGCATTCCAAAAGGCAGCGGTGAACCTAATACCAATAAAGTCGGCAAGGTTACGCGTGCGCAGCTCGAAGAGATTGCCACCATTAAAATGCCGGATCTGACAGCTGCAGATATGGACGCCGCGGTACGCACTATCGCCGGCAGCGCCCGCAGTATGGGACTTGACGTCGAGGGAGTGGTCTGATCATGGCAAAATTAACCAAACGCATGAAAGCAATCGCAGAGAAGGTCGAGCCGGGCAAGAGTTATGCTGCAGAGGATGCCTTTTCGTTGCTAAAAGAGCTCTCTTCGGTGAAATTCAGAGAGGGCGTCGATGCGGCGATTAACCTGGGTGTTGATGCGCGTAAATCCGATCAGGTAGTGCGTGGCGCCACTGTACTGCCTAATGGCACTGGAAGTGATGTCCGGGTTGCTGTTTTTACCCAGGGCGCCAATGCAGATGCTGCAAAAGAAGCTGGCGCCGATATCGTCGGCATGGATGATCTCGCGGCAGATATAAAGGCCGGCAAGATGGACTTTGATGTCGTCATTGCCAGCCCCGATGCGATGCGGGTTGTTGGTCAACTGGGACAGATTCTTGGTCCCCGCGGCCTGATGCCCAATCCGAAAGTTGGCACTGTGACTCCGAATATTGCACAAGCTGTCAACAACGCCAAATCAGGGCAGGTGCAGTTTCGCACCGACAAGGGCGGCATTATTCACTGCACCATCGGCAAGGCTGATTTTGAAGTATCGGCGCTCAAACAAAATCTTGAGTCGCTGCTTACCGAGTTGAAGAAGATCAAGCCCAGTGCGGCAAAAGGTATTTATTTGAATAAAATCACGGTCTCCACAACCATGGGGCCCGGGTTGATTCTGGATCAGAGTTCACTGGAACTCTGATCCAACCGGGGCCTGTTCGCGGACAGGTCCCTTGAAGAACTTTGGGGCTATGAGCGGGATATTTTATCAGCCGCTCATGCTGTCAAAGACCGCAGGTGAGTGTTCCACTCTTAATTTCCTGCGCAGACGAGACCCAATCAGTAATTAACATCTGATGAAGGTCACGTTAAGTTCCCATACCGGACGACCAGTATGGGTTTGTTAATCGGGATTCTATCCCAACGTAATCAGGAGGTGACTATTGGCTCTTAATCTTGAACAGAAAAAGACCATCGTCTCCGAAGTTGCTGAAGTAGCAGACAAAGCCTTCTCCGCAATTGCTGCAGAGTATCGTGGGTTGAGCGTAGACGAGATGACGGATTTGCGTGTGCAAGCGCGTAATGCCGGCGTCTATCTGCGTGTCGTCAAGAACTCTCTGGCGCGCCGCGCGTTTGAAGGCACTGAGTTTGAATGTATGAGTGAAGGCCTCACCGGTCCATTGGTGCTTGCCTTTTCCCAGGAAGATCCAGGTTCTGCTGCACGTGTCATAAACGACTTCGCTAAAGATCACGAAAAGCTCGAGGTTAAACTGGTTTCTATCGGCGGAAAGCTGCTGGAACCCGGTGAGATCAAGACTTTGGCGAAAATGCCAACTTACGATCAGGCAATCAGTATGCTGATGGCAGTCATGAAAGCACCGGTTGAAAAACTGGCGCGTACCATGAACGAAGTGCCCGGCAAACTTGTGCGTACAGTTGCTGCTGTCAAAGATGCGAAACAGGCGGCTTGAGAGACACCCGTTTTTTCACCCTAATTATCTTGTTGAACCCTTATCAGGAGAAACATAGTGAGTAAAGAAGATATCCTCGAAGCAATTGCATCCATGAGTGTCATGGAAGTCGTAGAGCTCATCGAAGCGATGGAAGAGAAGTTTGGCGTTACTGCAGCTGCAGCCGTTGCTGCGGCCCCTGCCGCTGGCGGCGATGCTGGTGGCGCTGCTGAAGAGCAGACTGAGTTTGACCTGGTGTTGACCAGTTTTGGCGAAAAGAAAGTCGCTGTTATCAAAGCTGTTCGCGCTATGACAGGCCAGGGCCTCAAAGAGGCGAAAGAGTCTGTTGAAGCAGCGCCGACAACGCTGAAAGAAGGTCTCTCCAAGGATGAAGCTGAAGAGCTTAAGAAGCAGCTTGAAGAGGCAGGCGCCACTGTAGAGGTCAAGTAAGACCTTGCAGCTGGCATCGTTCGAGCGTTGCGTGTTGCTGAAAGCCCGGCTTTCTGTCAACACAGAGACTCTCCGGCGATAGCAATCAGGCTGGTGGCCAATAGGCTGCCGGCCTTTTGTTGCTTGAACAAAAGGTATGGGGATGAGTTGTCATCCCAAACGGGGTAGCTTTTCACAACCCCGGAACACCCCGCATGGCGGGTGATTTTGATAGATCCTGAGGAACGGTGAGATGGCGTACAGTTTTACTGAAAAGAAGCGTATTCGTAATGATTTTGGCAGACAGAAGAGTGTACTGCCTGTTCCCTATCTGATTGCAACCCAGATCAACTCGTTCCGAGACTTTTTGCAGACAGGCACGCCTCCGGAAGAGCGCAAGGACAAAGGACTGCAGGCGGCGTTCAAATCAGTATTTCCCATTTCGAGTCACTCGGGCAATGCCAAACTTGAGTATGTCAGCTATCGTCTCGAAGCCCCGAAATTTGATGTGCGTGAATGTCAGCTGCGCGGCGCCACTTATGCGGCGCCTCTGCGCGTGCTTGTCAAGCTGGTGATCTACGACAAGGACACCCTTAAATCGAAGAAGATCAAGCCCAAGGTGAAAGAGGTTCGCGAACAGGAAATCTACATGGGAGAAATGCCCCTGATGACCGATACCGGCACCTTCGTCATCAATGGCACCGAGCGGGTTATCGTCTCCCAGCTGCACCGTTCACCTGGTGTCTTTTTTGATCATGATAAAGGCAAGACCCACTCCTCGGGCAAGCTGTTGTTCTCGGCAAGGGTCATTCCCTATCGTGGATCATGGCTCGATTTTGAGTTTGATCCAAAAGATTGTGTCTTTGTAAGAATTGACCGCCGCCGCAAAATTCCTGCGACCATCCTGCTGCGCGCGCTCGGTTATGACACCGAGCAGATCATTGAAATGTTCTTCGATAATGATGATTTTAAAATTTCCGGCAAAAAGATCACCATGATGCTGGTGCCGAGTCGTCTGCGCGGGGAGATGCTCGATTTTGATATAAAAATCAAGAATAAAGTGCTGGTCGCGGGAGGCCGCCGCATTACCCAGCGGCATATACGAGAGTTGGACAAGGCCGGTGTGTCACAGTTGGAAGTCCCTGTTTCATACCTGGTGGGAAAAACGCTGGCGCAAAATGTCGTTGATACCGAGACCGGCGAACTGCTGGCAAACGTCAATGATGAAATAACCGACGAGATGGTAGAGACGTTTATTGACGGGGGGATTCAAGAGCTCAAGACCCTGTTTACCAATGACCTGGATCATGGCTCCTTTATCTCGGACACCCTGCGCATCGACCCGGCCTCGACCCAGCTCGAGGCGCAGGTCGAGATCTACCGCATGATGCGTCCCGGTGAGCCGCCGACAAAGGATTCGGCGGAGAACCTGTTTGGAAATCTCTTTTTCACACTGGATCGCTATGACCTTTCTGCTGTTGGACGCATGAAGTTCAATCGCCGACTGGGTCGTGATGAGTCGACAGGAGAGGGCATCCTCTCTAATGAAGATATTGTTGATGTTCTCAAAACCCTGGTTGATATCCGTAATGGCAACGGCACAACTGATGATATCGACCATCTTGGCAACCGCCGTGTGCGCTGTGTCGGTGAGATGGCTGAGAATCAGTTCCGTATCGGCCTGGTGCGCGTTGAACGCGCCGTCAAGGAGCGTCTTACCCTGGCCGAGAGCGAGGGACTGATGCCGCAGGAGATGATCAACTCAAAACCTGTCTCTGCGGCCATACGCGAGTTTTTTGGGTCGAGTCAACTCTCCCAGTTCATGGACCAGAACAATCCACTCTCCGAGATCACCCACAAACGCCGTGTTTCGGCGCTCGGTCCCGGCGGCCTGGCGCGCGAACGCGCAGGCTTTGAAGTGAGGGATGTGCAGCCGACACACTATGGGCGCGTCTGTCCGATCGAGACGCCGGAAGGACCGAACATCGGCCTGATCAATTCATTGGCAACCTATGCGCGCACCAATGAATATGGTTTTCTGGAAACTCCCTACCGCATCGTCAAGGATTCGATCGCTACGGATGAGATTCACTATCTCTCCGCCATCGAGGAGGGTCGCTATGTGATTGCACAGGCCAACTCGGTGCTGGATGATGACAACAGGCTGACTGATGAACTGATCTCCTGTCGTTTCGAGAATGAATTCATGCTCTCCGGGCCCGGGGAGGTCAACTACATGGATGTCTCGCCGCGCCAGATCGTCTCGGTTGCGGCCAGTATGGTTCCGTTCCTGGAGCATAACGACGCCAACCGTGCACTCATGGGATCCAATATGCAGCGTCAGGCGGTGCCGACACTGCGTGCGCAAAAACCACTGGTCGGAACTGGAATGGAACGTGTCGTTGCAGTCGATTCCGGTGTGACCGCAGTGGCTAAACGCGGCGGCAAGGTCGATTCCGTCGATGCCAACAGAATCGTTGTGCGGGTCAACGACAACGAGACCGAGGCAGGCGAGTCGGGCGTCGATATCTATCAGCTGACCAAATATACCCGTTCCAACCAGAATACCTGTATCAATCAGCGCCCGCTAGTGAAGGTTGGTGACAGCATCCAGCGCGGAGATGTCATGGCTGACGGGCCGTCCATCGATATGGGTGAACTGGCGCTGGGGCAAAACCTGCGCGTCGCCTTCATGCCGTGGAATGGATACAACTTCGAGGATTCGATCCTGATCTCCGAGCGCGTCGTCCAGGAGGATCGCTTTACCACGATTCATATCGAAGAGTTGACCTGCATGGCGCGCGACACCAAGTTGGGCACAGAGGAGATTACAGCGGATATTCCCAATGTCGGCGAGTCCAATCTTGGTCGTCTCGATGAGTCGGGGATCGTCTATATTGGAGCAGAGGTCAAGGATGGCGATATACTCGTGGGCAAGGTCACGCCAAAAGGCGAGGCGCAGCTGACACCCGAGGAGAAGCTGCTGCGTGCCATCTTTGGTGAAAAGGCTGCTGACGTCAAAGACACCTCGCTGCGCGTGCCTTCCAGCATCATCGGCAAGGTTATCGATGTGCAGGTGTTCACCCGTGATGGTGTGGAGAAGGATGCGCGTGCTCTTGAGATTGAAGAGGAGGAGCTCAAACGGGTGCGCAAGGATCTTCATGATCAGCAACGCATCATGGAGCTCGATACCTTCGCCCGCATCGAGAAGATGTTGAATGGCAAAGTTGCGGACGGTGGTCCGCAGAGCCTCAGGAAGGGCAGCAAGATCAGCAAAACCTATCTTGCTGAGCTGGAGAAGGATCAGTGGCTCGAGATCCGCCTGAATGATGACGAGGCGGCGGCGCAGCTGGAGGCTGTTGCCCAGCAGATCAAAAACCAGCGTGATCTTTTCCGTCAGAAATATGAAGAGAAGAAGAGCAAGCTGACCGCCGGTGACGATCTGGCGCCCGGTGTGCAGAAGATGGTCAAGGTCTACGTTGCGGTCAAACGCCGTATCCAGCCCGGTGACAAAATGGCGGGACGACACGGTAACAAGGGTGTTATCTCCAAGGTCGTGCCTGTCGAGGATATGCCCTACGATGAAAACGGCCGTCCTGTGGATATCGTATTGAATCCGCTTGGCGTACCGTCGCGGATGAATATCGGTCAGATTCTTGAAACTCATCTCGGATGGGCAGCCAAGGGGCTAGGCGAACGTATTGGTGAAATGCTGGATGCACACAAGAAAATCTCCGAAATCCGCGGGTATCTGGACAAGATTTACAACTCCAGCGGTAAGCAGGAGGATCTTGACAGCTTCAGCGATGCTGAAATCCTGGAGTTGGCTGACAATCTACGCGATGGTGTGCCGATGGCGACGCCTGTCTTTGACGGCGCCCAGGAGAGTGATATCCACAACATGCTGGAGTTGGCCGGACTGCCGAAGAGTGGTCAGACACAGCTTCATGACGGCCGCACCGGCGAACCTTTCGAGCGGGAAGTCACGGTTGGTTATATGTATATCCTGAAACTCAACCACCTGGTTGATGACAAGATGCATGCCCGTTCAACCGGCCCATACAGCCTTGTCACCCAGCAGCCGCTGGGCGGTAAAGCACAGTTTGGCGGCCAGCGCTTCGGTGAGATGGAGGTGTGGGCGCTGGAAGCCTATGGCGCCGCCTATACCCTGCAGGAGATGCTGACGGTCAAATCCGATGATGTCAACGGCCGCACGCGTATCTACAAGAATATTGTAGACGGCGACCATCGTATGGAGCCTGGAATGCCGGAGTCTTTTAATGTGCTGGTGAAGGAGATACGCTCCCTGGCCATCAATATTGAGCTTGAGCAAAAGTAAGCAGTCAGGAGAATCAAGTTATGAAAGATCTAATGAACATCCTCAAGCAGGATCAGGTTGAAGAGTTTGATGCGATCCGTATTGGCCTGGCGTCACCGGATATGATTCGCTCATGGTCATTTGGCGAAGTCAAGAAACCTGAAACCATCAACTACCGCACCTTCAAGCCGGAGCGGGAGGGGCTTTTCTGCGCCAAGATTTTTGGCCCGGTCAACGATTTTGAATGCCTCTGCGGCAAATACAAGCGCCTCAAGCACCGCGGTGTGGTGTGTGAGAAGTGCGGCGTCGAAGTGACGCTCTCCAAGGTGCGTCGTGAGCGCATGGGGCATATTGAACTGGCGGCGCCTGTCGCCCATATCTGGTACCTGAAATCCCTGCCGTCACGCATCGGCCTGCTGCTGGATATGACGCTCAAGGATATCGAGCGGGTACTCTATTTTGAATCCTATGTCGTTGTCGACCCCGGCATGACGACCCTTGAACGCAGCCAGCTGTTGACTGATGAGCAGTATCTGGAAGCGATTGAAGAGTATGTCGACGAATTTGATGCGCGCATGGGGGCTGAAGCGGTCTATGAGCTGCTGGGTTCCATCGATATCCCCAGGGAAGTCGAGCAAATCCGCGAGGATATGACTGCGACGCGCTCTGAAACCAAGATCAAGAAATACAGCAAGCGTCTGAAACTGCTGGAATCACTGCACGAATCCGGCAACAAGCCGGAGTGGATGGTGTTGAAAGCACTGCCGGTTCTGCCGCCGGAACTGCGTCCCCTGGTGCCGCTGGATGGCGGCCGCTTTGCGACCTCCGATCTCAATGACCTCTATCGCCGCGTCATCAACCGCAACAACAGACTCAAGCGGCTGCTGGATCTGCTGGCTCCGGATATTATCGTGCGCAACGAAAAGCGTATGTTGCAGGAGTCCGTCGATGCATTGATCGACAACGGGCGCCGCGGGCGCGCGATTACCGGCACCAACAAGCGCCCACTCAAATCCCTGGCGGATATGATCAAGGGCAAGCAGGGACGTTTCCGCCAGAACCTGCTGGGCAAGCGGGTCGACTACTCGGGGCGTTCGGTTATCGTCGTCGGTCCAACCCTGAGACTGCACCAATGCGGTCTGCCAAAAAAGATGGGGCTGGAGCTGTTCAAGCCCTTTATATTCAGCAAACTGCAACTCAGGGGGCTCTCTAATACCATCAAGGCAGCCAAGAAGATGGTTGAACGTGGTGATCCCGAGGTTTGGGATATCCTTGATGAGGTGATCCGGGAGCACCCGATCATGCTCAATCGTGCGCCGACGCTTCATCGCCTCGGTATCCAGGCGTTTGAACCCGTCCTCATCGAGGGCAAGGCGATTCAACTGCATCCGCTGGTGTGCACCGCCTTCAATGCCGACTTCGACGGCGACCAGATGGCTGTGCATGTGCCCCTCTCCATCGAGGCGCAGCTGGAAGCACGCACGCTGATGATGTCGACCAACAATATTCTTTCACCAGCCAATGGCGAGCCTATCATCGTGCCGTCACAGGACGTGGTGCTGGGACTCTATTACATGACCCGCGAGCGTATCAATGCCAAAGGCGAGGGCATGGTGTTTTCCGATCCGCGTGAAGTGTTGCGCGCCTATGATTCAGGCGTAGTTGCACTGCAGGCCAAAGTGAAAGTACGCATTGAGGAAAATCTTTTGAATGACGATGGGGAGCTGCAGAGCAGTCGCAGCATCGTTGACACCACGGTTGGGCGCGCCCTGCTGAAAGAGATTCTACCTGACGGAATGCCTTTTGAGATGCTGCAGCGTCCGCTCGGCAAGAAGGCGATCTCCGCCCTGATCGACGCCTGCTACCGTAACCAGGGTCTCAAAGAGACGGTTGTTTTTGCCGACCAGCTGATGTACACCGGTTTCCGTTATGCAACCAAAGCTGCGGTCTCTGTTGCTGTAAAAGATATGATCGTGCCAGAGGAGAAAGAGACGATCCTCGCCAGCGCCGAAGGGGAGGTCAAGGAGATCCAGCAACAGTATGCATCCGGTCTTGTCACCCAGGGCGAGCGCTACAACAAGGTTGTGGATATCTGGTCGCATACCAACGACCAGGTGGCCAAGGCGATGATGGACAAGATCTCTAAAATGACGGTGACTGACAAAGATGGCAACGAGAGTGAAACGGACTCTTTTAACTCGATCTACATGATGGCGGATTCCGGTGCACGGGGTTCGGCGGCGCAGATACGCCAACTTGCCGGTATGCGTGGTTTGATGGCCAAGCCGGATGGCTCGATCATCGAAACACCGATCAAGGCGAACTTCCGTGAAGGTCTCGACGTACTGCAGTACTTCATCTCTACGCACGGTGCGCGTAAAGGCCTTGCTGATACGGCATTGAAAACCGCCAACTCCGGTTATCTGACGCGTCGTCTGGTTGATGTTGCCCAGGACATGGTGGTGCTGATCGATGATTGCGGCACCGAGGAAGGTTTGATGATGACACCCATCATCGAGGGTGGTGATGTTGTGGAACCGCTGAGTGAACGCATCCTCGGACGCGTGCCAGCAAAGGATGTCTATGCGCCAGGCTCTGATGTGGTTGAGTGTGAAGCAGGAACCCTGCTCGATGAGGCATGGGTTGAAACACTGGATGAAGCGGGCGTCGACCAGGTTCTGGTGCGTTCTGCAATCACCTGTGAGGCACGAACCGGTGTCTGTGCAGCCTGCTACGGCCGTGATCTTGCACGTGGACACCTGGTCAATGAAGGTGAAGCTGTCGGGGTTATCGCTGCCCAGAGTATCGGTGAACCCGGCACACAGTTGACCATGCGCACCTTCCATATCGGCGGCGCCGCATCGCGATCTGCAGCTGCCAACAGTATCGAGGTAAAGAATGGCGGCAGGATCCGCTACTACAACATTGAATCCGTGGAGAAGGAGAACGGCGAACATGTGGTGACATCCCGTTCCGGTGAGGTGCATCTGCTGGATGAACTGGGACGTGAACGTGAGCGCTACAAGCTCCCATACGGCGCCAATTTGAGGGTGCAAAACGAGACCGAGGTAGAGGGAGGCGCAATGATAGCCTCGTGGGATCCGCATACACACCCCATTATTACCGAGGTTGCCGGAAAGATGCACTTTGTGGATTTTGTCGAAGGTGTCACCGTGCAGAAGCGTGTTGACGATATCACCGGACTCTCCTCTGTGGAGATCATCGATCCACTGCAGCGTCCGCTGGCGGGCAAAGAGATGCGGCCAATGGTGAAGCTTGTCGATGAGGACGATAATGACATCAATATTCCAGGCAGCAACATGCCGGCGCACTATTTTCTGCCGGCAGGATCGATAATCAATGCTGCTGACGGCAGCGTGGTCTCGGTGGGCGGCACCCTGGCGCGTATCCCGCAGGAGTCATCCAAAACGCGTGATATTACCGGTGGTTTGCCACGTGTTGCAGACCTGTTCGAGGCGCGTAGACCCAAGGAACCGGCAATCCTTGCAGAGACAACAGGTATTGTCTCATTTGGCAAGGAGACCAAGGGCAAGCAGCGCCTGGTGATCACTGAAAAGAGCGGAGAGACCAACGAGACCCTGATTCATAAATGGCGCCGCATCGATATCTTCGAGGGTGAGCACGTCGAAAAAGGTGAGGTTGTCGCCGAGGGTGAACTCATCCCGCATGACATCCTGCGTCTTCGCGGCGTAACGGTGCTTGCCGAGTACATGGTGCAGGAGATCCAGGAGGTCTATCGTCTGCAGGGCGTGAATATCAACGACAAGCATATCGAAGTGATTGTGCGCCAGATGCTGCGCAAAGTCGAGATCACCAGTTCCGGTGACTCCAGCTTTATCAAAGGCGAGCAGGCGGAGCGTTCACGTGTAATCGAAGAGAATGAGAAGCTCGTTGCCGAAGGTAAATTCCCGGCTGAATATGAACTCATGCTGCTTGGCATTACCAAGGCGTCACTGGCGACGGAATCCTTTATTTCGGCGGCATCCTTTCAGGAGACAACCCGTGTTCTTACGGAGGCTTCCGTGCGAGGATCATCAGACAGCCTCAACGGTCTCAAGGAGAATGTCATCGTCGGGCGTCTGGTGCCGGCAGGTACCGGATTGTCACACCATAAAGAGCGTCGTAACCGCAAAAATGTTGTGGTCGATGACGTGAAGAGTTCCGAACTGGCTGCAGAGGAAGTTGAAGCGGCCATCAAGGAAGCATTAAACACCCCGGTAGAGGAATAAGAGGTAATTAAAATGGCACGAATTACAGTAGAAGATTGCCTTGAGCATGTTGATAATCGTTTCAACCTGGTGCTGCTGGCGACAAAGCGGGCGCGTCAATTGGCGAATGGGGTCGAACCTCTGCTTCCGTGGGAGAATGACAAGCCCACGGTGGTGGCGCTGCGTGAAATTGCTGCAGGACTTATCACTGTTGATACGGTTGATGAACAGCTCAATCAAGAGGAGGAGGGCGAAGATGAGTTGATGATCGCTTTGGGCGAGGAACTTGCAGGGCTGAGTGCTGACAAACCCTGATAAATCCCCCACCCCCCGGGAGAGGATGAGGGAAAAAAGAGCGATGAAGTCATTGACGGGAGCTCTTTCAGTCCGTATCATTTGCGGGCTTGGAGTTGCTTGACTTCAAGAGATCGGGGTATAGCGCAGCCTGGTAGCGCGCCTGCTTTGGGAGCAGGATGTCGGGAGTTCGAATCTCTCTACCCCGACCAATTAAAGCGTCTTGTTTAAGCATCTATATGATTGCTGTACGACCGTAATTTGCGCCCGTAGCTCAACCGGATAGAGCATCGGCCTTCTAAGCCGAGGGTTGCAGGTTCGAGTCCTGCCGGGCGCACCACATACAAATTTAAAAAGTTTACAATGGTGGGTGTAGCTCAGTTGGTAGAGCCCTGGATTGTGATTCCAGTCGTCGTGGGTTCGAGCCCCATCATCCACCCCATCTTCAAACCCCTGCTTATAATGAGCCGGGGTTTTTTATTGCACATTCCACCACGGAAAAGTCAAAAGTAAAATTTTTAGTAACTATTCAGCATCTTTAATAAAGCGCAAAACAGTGACGGTCCCGAATGTGCTGAATAGTTGCAGATTTTTTACCACAGATAGACACAGATATCTATGGTTAGGAAATGAACCATACAGAGTCATAGGATGTGCTGAGGGGCGAAGCATATCAAGCGCACAATCATGCTCACTCCTCATCTTTCCTGAACTGCGATGCAACGACAACAACCAG
>JAUVEG010000329.1 GCA_030594925.1 Gammaproteobacteria bacterium | reverse complement strand
AATCCCCAGGGCGACGCCGCGATTGGTTGGGGCATTCCCATGGCCACCGATATCGCCTTCGCCGTCGGTACGCTGGCGTTGCTTGCAAGCAGGGTGCCCAAAGCGTTGATCACCTTTCTTGTCGCGCTCGCAATTGTCGATGATCTGGGCGCTGTGATGGTGATCGCGATTTTCTATACCGATACGATTGCGCTGCTTCCATTGTTCATTAGTATCGGACTGTTTTTGTTGTTGCTGCTATTCAACGTGATCGGCATCCGTAAAACGCTGCCCTATTTTATTGTGGCGGTTTTATTATGGTACGCGATGTATCGATCAGGGGTGCATGCAACCCTGGCCGGCATCCTCGGCGCTTTGACGGTTCCTGCAACACCAAAATACAATCCGGAGCGTTTCTCTGAACATGTGCGGGATCTGATGGAGCGGTTCAACTCCAGCCACAAGCCGGGGCAGAGCATCATGACCAATGATGCGCTGCGCGCCGTGGTGCAGTCACTGGAAAATGGCGTGCACAGCGTGCAAGCGCCGCTGCAGAGTCTCGAGCACCTGTGGCACATACCCGTGGCCTATCTGGTCATCCCGATATTCGCACTGGTCAACGCAGGCATCCCGCTGGAATTCGGCTCCGTCGGTGAGACCATGACGCATCCGGTCATGACCGGAGTGGTGTTAGGGCTGATTGCCGGGAAATTCATCGGCATCTCGGGAGGCGCATGGCTGGTGTTGAAACTCGGCCTCTCCGTGCTGCCCAAAGATACAAGGTTTACCCAGATCATGGGGGTCTCCCTGCTGGCCGGAATCGGATTCACGATGTCGATCTTTGTCGCTCAGCTCGGTTTTAAAGAGAGTGAGGAGTTGTTGCTGATGGCCAAGACAGGAATACTCTTCGCCTCCCTGGTAGCGGGAATCTCCGGTTATATCTGGCTCTTTGTGGTGAGTGACAAAGAAAATTAACCACAGATGAACACAAATATACAGATTAGAGATAAAAACATCTGAGAAAACTTTTTATTAACCACGGAACACACGGACGACACGGAATCATTATGTTTTCCTTCCGTGTATTCAGTGTGTTCCGTGGTTCATCATTCTTATTGTCTGTGGCTATTGAAAATCCGGGTTTTTCCAGCCGGGTTCTGCAAGTAAATCAGCGGGTGGCTTCATCCGGGAGACATAATCCGCCAACAGCTCCAGGTCTTCCATTTTCATCTTCTTGACACGCTTGACCATGACGGGGTTGGCATTCCTGCGTTTGCCATTGCGTATCCACTTGATCTGACGCAGCAGGTATTCATAGTGCTGACCATGGATGCGAGGGAAAAACCTTTCAGCATCCCCGCTGCCGTCGGCGCCATGACATTCGGCGCATTTTCTGTAGAAGAGTTTTTCGGCTCTCTCTTCATTGATGCCTCTGCCTGTTCCAGGTGTGGGATCCATCGGCAGGGTGTCGATATATGCAGCCACATCGGAGATTGCCTGCGGACCACCCATCACAGATTCTTTAGCAATGGGATACATCTGCGGGTTGTCACGGTTACCGGCGCGGATGTCGGCAATCTGTTTGATAATAACGCTGCGATGCTGACCCGAAAGCTGCGGGAAAGAGCCATCCTCCAGACCCCAGCCATTGGCCTGGTGACAGGCCATACAAAGCTTGAAAACCTCTTTGCCATTTTCAATATCGGGTTTCAGGCTCATCGCTTTGGTGAGTTCATCATCCAGCGGCGCATCAGCCAGAAGCGGTGATGCGATGAAGATGAGCCCGCAGAAAAACAGGTGGAAATGCGGTTTAATCATGTCTGCTCCAGTTTTGCGTAATTTCTCAGTAACTCTCGCAAAGACGCTAAGCTCGCCAAGAAGAACCTTTGCGGTCTTGGCGTCTTGGCGAGAGAAAACGATCTCTTTCAAGCCTTCTCGGTAGGGGGGTAAGCGACAGCGCATCCACCATGATTTTAGCGCATTGGTGGATGCGGCAATGATTGTTCCCTACAATCCGATCGCACTTCCTCCATCCATGGAGGTCGCAAAGAGACGCCTTATCCCCCCCCTACAACTGCCAACTATTCTTTCAGGCCGCTCCATGTTGCCATGATTTCAGGATGGCTTTTCCATAAACCACTGTTGCCGGACCTGGCATGTTGTTGCGCCTCTTCAAGGGCGACCCTGAACTTCTCTTCCAGCGGATAACGTTTCAGGAGAATGGCGTAACCCTCCCTGACCATGAGCGGATTGAGTGAGCTGCCTTTTTCATTGATGACGATGGCGGGAATACGTCCATATTTGTCACGCTGACTCAAGTCGCCTTGCAGAGTTATCTTCTGCCCGGCAGCCACTTTACTCTTAAGGAAGCTGGTTGCCAGCTCTCCAATCTCCAGCAAGCTCTCTTTGGAGAGACCTTTTTTCTGCATGTCGAGTTTCAGCTTGGCATTTTCTGTATCTTCGGGTGCATCGATGCCGGATAGCTGGATGCGCCGCGATTCTCCATCGAGATTGATGATGGTGATGGTATCGCCGTCTTCGAT
>JAUVEG010000105.1 GCA_030594925.1 Gammaproteobacteria bacterium | reverse complement strand
TTCCACCAGCTGCAGCGCCCGGGGAACCCCGTCGGGATTGCTGCCGCCTGCCTGCGCCATGTCGGGGCGTCCGCCGCCTTTTCCACCAACCTTCTCTGCGGCCGCCTTGACCAGCTCGCCTGCCTTGAACTTGCCGGTGATATCTTTGGTGACACCGGCGATCAGCGTCACCTTGTCGCCATTGACTGCAATCAGCAGGATGACCGCTGTACCGAGTTTGTTTTTCAATTGATCCAGAGTATGGCGCAGGCTCTTTGCATCAGCGCCATCGAGTTTAGCAGCAAGCACCTTAATGCCGGCTATTTCAACTGCCTGTGACGCAAGATCCGATCCGGCAGAGACAGCAAGCTGCGACTTGAGCTTCTCCAGCTCCTTCTCCAGTTCACGATTGCCATTGAGTAGTTGCGCCACTCTGGAAGTGACATCCTCCCTGCCCGTCTTCAGCATATCGGCAAGATCCAGCATCTGGCTCTGCTCTTTCTCGATCAGCTCCACAGCCCTGGCGCCGGTAACTGCCTCGATGCGGCGCACTCCTGACGCGATACCGGTTTCATTGGTGATCCTGAATAGACCAATGTCACCGGCAGCATTCACATGCGTACCACCGCACAGCTCTACTGAGAAATCCCCGAGGCGCAGCACACGCACATCATCGGCATATTTCTCTCCGAACAGCGCCATCGCGCCCGAAGCTTTTGCGTCATCCAGTGACATAACTTCCGTTTGTGCAGGATTATTGGCCCGAATCTGTGCATTGACGAGCTGTTCAAGACGTTGCAGCTGCTCCCGCGTCAGCGGTTCAAAATGAGAGAAATCAAATCTCAGACGCTCTGCATTCACCAGCGATCCCTTTTGCTGCACATGATCACCCAGGATCAGCCGCAAGGCCGCATGCATCAAATGTGTTGCCGAATGATTCAACTCCGTCGCTTTGCGCAACTCCCGGTTGACATGTGCATCGACGCTATCGCCGACATGCAGTTCTCCACTCTCGATATGTCCAATATGACCAAAGACATCACCGCCCTGCTTGCGTGTATCCGCAACCAGAAATACCCCGCCCTGCTGTGCAACCAGAGTACCCCGGTCACCGATCTGGCCACCTGATTCGGCATAGAACGGAGTGCTGTCGAGAATCACGATCCCCGGTTCACCGGCGCCCAACTGGTCGACGGATTCACCCTCTTTGTAGAGCGCCACGACATTGCTCTGCTGCTGCAACTGATCATAACCAGTGAAGCTGGTATGGCCCTCCAGGGCGACCTGAAAACCCTGCTCTGCTGCAAAATTGCTTGCTGCGCGAGCGCGTTCCCGCTGCTGCTCCATGGCGGTCTCAAATCCGGCCATATCGACTTCGAGATCGCGTTCACGTGCAATATCTGCCGTCAGATCAGCCGGAAAACCATAGGTATCATAGAGACGAAATACAACTTCGCCCGGAATGGTTGCGTTGTCCAGCTCTGCAATCTCCTCATCGAGGATCTTCATCCCCTGTTCGAGGGTCTCGGCAAAACGCAGCTCTTCGACTTTGAGAATCTTTTTGACCTGCGACTTAGCTCTGTGCAGTTCGGGATAGGCATCGCCCATCACCTCATCGAGCGCATCCACCAGCGTATAAAAAAACGGCTGCTTCTGTCCCAGCTGATAGCCGTGGCGAATGGCGCGGCGAATAATACGCCGCAGCACGTAGCCTCGCCCTTCATTGGATGGCAGCACTCCATCAACGATGAGAAACGAGGTGGAGCGAATGTGGTCAGCAATCACGCGCAGTGATTTTGCCTCGATATCATCAACACGTGTAGCATCGGCAGTCGCTGCAATCAGATGTTTGAACAGATCGATTTCATAGTTGGAGTGTACATTCTGCATCACCGCAGCCAGGCGCTCGAGTCCCATGCCTGTATCAACGGATGGTTTCGGCAGGGGTGTCAGGTTGCCATCGGCATCCCTGTCGTACTGCATGAAGACCAGATTCCAGATCTCGATATAACGATCACCATCCTCTTCAGGCGTCCCCGGTGGTCCGCCCCAGATCTCTTCACCATGATCGTAAAAAATTTCGCTGCAGGGACCACAGGGACCAGTGTCGCCCATTGACCAGAAGTTGTCCTTCTCCCCGCAGCGCGATAACCGCTGCGGATCGACGCCGATCTCATCGATCCAGATCTCCGCGGCCTCATCATCTTCTGTATAGACGGTAACCCACAGTTTTTCAGGGGGGAGCGCAAGCGTTTGTGTGAGGAATTCCCAGGCATAGTGGATTGCTTCACGTTTGAAATAGTCTCCAAAGCTGAAGTTCCCCAACATCTCAAAGAAAGTATGGTGGCGCGCAGTGTAACCCACATTTTCCAGGTCGTTATGCTTGCCGCCGGCGCGCACGCAGCGTTGTGAACTGGTGGCTTTCGTATAGGAACGTTTGTCACGGCCGATAAAAACATCCTTGAATTGCACCATCCCTGCATTGACAAACAGCAGCGTGGGGTCATCATGCGGCACCAGTGAACTGGAGTCGACAACCTGGTGCCCCCTCTCGGCAAAAAAATCAAGAAATGCCTGTCGTATTTCAGCGCTAGTCTTCATGCAATGTGGAAGTAGAAATTCCGGAAAAAGAGCATATTATGCGGGATATGCGCACATGTCACGCATGGAGTGAAAAAATGAATGGAAAAGTCAGCTTTTTGTTGATTTTACGGGTTTGGAGTGTTCATCTGCAGACATGAGGGGATGCGTAGGATCTCTCACGTTCGTTCGAGATGACAAGAAGATAGCGTAGGGTGTCAATAAGCGAAGCGCATTGCACCGGAAAATGGTGGGATGCGCTACCGCTTATACCACCCTACAACTCTGCCAACTGACGACTGCAAACTTTCTATTAGTCGTGAAACAGATAGTCACGAATCATGTGGTTTGGAAAACCGCGGTACTCAAGAAAACGGGCGAGTCTTGCCTGCTCTTTATACTCCGCCGTAACCAGCGCGCTGAATTTCTTCTCAACCACCTGCTTCATGTTCACCCGCCACACGTCATCACGCTCGTCCAGCCACTCATGGATCATGGTATCGTTGATGCCGCGTTCACGCAGTTCCTGACGAATACGCACCGGCCCATAGCCTTTTCTTTTGCGCATGGCGATATACTGCTCAACAAAACGCTCATCGCTGAGCAGTCCATGCTCTTCAAGGCGCTGCAATACCTCCTCGACAATGTCAGGTGCATGATCACGTTTCAGTAATTTGCGCCTCAACTCCAATCGCGAGTGCTCGCGGGGAGTCAGCAGACGGATTGCGCTCTGCTCCGCCTCCTGCAGATCAGTCAATCTCAGCCTCCTGCTGCAGAGAGAGTTTGCGGGGATTGTGCGTCAGAATCATTCTCTTTCGTCTGCTTTTCCGGAAGCAGCTCTGCACGCACGCCGGCTTCGATCTCATCAGCGATCTGCGGATTCTCCTTCAGGAAGTTACGCACATTCTCCTTGCCCTGCCCTATCCTGTTGCCATCATGGCTGTACCAGGAGCCGGATTTTTCGATAAAACCGTGCTGCACGCCAAGGTCGATCAACTCACCTTCACGGGAGATGCCTTCACCGTAGAGGATCTCAAAAGTGACCTGTTTGAACGGCGGAGCCACCTTGTTCTTAACCACCTTGACGCGGGTATCGTTGCCCACGATTTCATCACCCTTCTTGATGGCGCCGATACGGCGGATGTCCAGTCTTATGGAAGCATAGAATTTAAGAGCATTGCCGCCCGAGGTGGTCTCGGGACTGCCGAACATGACGCCGATTTTCATCCTGATCTGGTTGATGAAGATGACCAGACAGTTGGTGCGTTTGATATTGGCTGTCAGTTTGCGCAGCGCCTGTGACATCAATCGCGCCTGCAGACCAACATGCGTATCGCCCATCTCTCCTTCGATCTCTGCACGCGGCGTCAGCGCGGCTACCGAGTCGATCACCACGACATCAACGGCTCCGGAGCGCACCAGCATATCGGTAATCTCCAGCGCCTGTTCACCGGTATCCGGCTGTGACACCAGCAGCTCATCCATGTTGATGCCCAGTTTCTCTGCATAGGATGGATCGAGTGCGTGCTCGGCATCGATGAAGGCTGCCGTGCCACCCTGTTTTTGCGTCTGCGCAATAATGTGCAGGGTCAATGTGGTCTTGCCTGAAGACTCCGGCCCATAGATCTCAACCACGCGTCCTTTAGGCACCCCGCCGATGCCCAGCGCAACATCCAGTCCCAGCGACCCCGTCGAAATTGACTCCATATTAAATGCCGCTGTGTCCCCCATGCGCATCACAGATCCCTTGCCAAACTGCTTGTCGATCTGCGCCAGTGCAGCAGCCAGTGCTTTTTTACGATTGTCGTCCATTAGTTTTCCCCTTTGATATGAGTTGTGTTCTCTATATGTTCTGTATTATGGCACAGCAAGTGGCTCATGTCATGAGTCCGCCAAATCTTTTTTTGAAAAAATATTGAACAGTGTTCAATGACTTCAGAATTGAAGTTTTATGGTTCCGAAAGCCCGGAAATTGCAAATAGATCCATCGATTTTTCACTGAAACCTCCTGTTTCAAATCATCTGATAACGCGGATAAGTTTACACCAGATGCCGAAGAAAGCATCAGTGATTTTTCCAGGTTCAGCTGCTCTTTGTTCTGAATGGTTAACCACAGATGCACACAGATATCATAATTCCTCAAAACCCCGAACAGGTTAACAGCCTATGCAAGCTCGAATAACCCACAGATATTTTTGTATCTTTTGATCTGTGTTTATCTGTGTGCATCTGTGGTAAAAAATTGATTATTTTGAACCAACCAGAGGCCAGCGATTCAGGGACTCATAGTGAAGCGCGCCATCCTTATTGTGCGACCACATCAGTTCAAAGTGTGAAACCGGCCAGATGATCTCCGATTTGAGTTGTTGCTGCCTGACTGTCGCAGCCTTGCGCATCAGAGTCACATGGGGTTTGTAGGCTCGCTGCTCCGGCTCAAAACCACAGCTTTCAAGCCCATCCCATAAGTGCGTGACCAGTGATGCAAGAGGCTGCGGAGTATGCGATGGAGCACACCACAGGATTTTAGGACGGCGCCAGTATCCCGTGTGGTCGAGTCTGAGTCTGAATCCACTCTCTTTGAGCCGGGATGCCATGTGGCAAATCGTCTCGTAGCGCCTCTGATCAACCATACCGAGAAAAGCCAGGGTCATGTGTAAATTTTCTGCCCGGTGGACGTTGGCTCCGGGCTGATTATAATCACGCTGCAATTGCACCAGCTGCCCGCGCACCTGTGGATCGGGCCGCAGTGCGAAAAAAAGTCGTTTATTACGGTGAGGCATAATTAACTCCGGGCAGATTGTTGGGTTACTGTGCGCTCAAAATCATGTGGTAACTGGATAGATTAGTAACATGCGCACCTAACCCAACCTACTTGCATCGCCAGGAGTTTATGCACGCTGTGCTAGACAAGATCCAGCAACCCCTGCAGAGCTCTCTCTACGGCCTGGCGGCGAACGTCATTTCTATTGCCATCGAAGTGGCAGCAGCTGGCAAC
>JAUVEG010000245.1 GCA_030594925.1 Gammaproteobacteria bacterium | reverse complement strand
ACGCTCGATGATCTCCCTGCGTGTGAGCGCGTCTGCAGTCGCGGTAAGAGCCACCCTGGGTATCGACGGGAACTGCTGGTGCAGTGTGGAGAGCTGGATATATTCAGGGCGGAAATCGTGGCCCCATTGGGAGACGCAGTGCGCCTCGTCAATGGCAAACAGGGCAATGGTGACGTTCATCAGCAGGTTTTGAAAACCCGGAGTCATCAACCGTTCCGGCGCCACATAGAGCAGATCCAACTCTTCGCCAAGAAGCTGCCGTTTGATCTCCTGAGCCTGATCCGCATCGATCATGGAGTTCAGGGCCGCAGCTCTGACGCCAACCTGGCGCAGTGCCGAGACCTGATCCTGCATCAGGGCGATTAGGGGCGAGATGACGATAGCCACGCCGGGCCGCACCAGCGCCGGGATCTGGTAGCACAGCGACTTGCCACCGCCTGTCGGCATCAATACCAGCGCATCCCCGCCCTGGATCAGGGTCGATATCACCTCCTCCTGGGAGGTGCGGAAGCTGTCGTAGCCAAATGTCTCGCGGAGTATCTCAACTGCTTGATCGGGTCTCTCATTCATCGGCGGATTATCGCATACCATAGGATCAAATGTAGTCTGGCAATGCGTGGTGGTTCTGCTCTTGTTACATCAGCTTGATGCCTTGTGTGATTCTTCTACGGATTCATCCCATTTGAAGGGAGTGGAGAAATAAGAGCGGGTTACGGCCTGCTTCGCTGAAAAACACGACTGTGAGTGTCTCTGCAGCAAGATATCTCTCTTTCATGCATCCGGATTCTATGAGTTCATGACAATAAAAAGCGGTGGTGGCAAGAAACAATTGGCGATATACTTAAAAACTTGTTTTGTGTATTCTGACTGACGTCTACGGGATGTTTTTTCCTGCGCCTTGCTTCTGGAATCCATGGCTCATCCTTGTGATTGATTTGTATGGAGTTTTTCAAGAGGCTCACTAGTTTGTAGTTTTGCACAAAGTTCTTACAGTTACGTTAATTGAATAGGTTCTCAGATGTTTGAAAAAATCCCAAAAACCCCCAAAAAACCCAATGTCGCCAACAGTACCAAGCCGAACTTTACCAAGAAAACACCCTCCTCAGCAGCGTCTGCCGCAAAGACTCCTCCACCTGCGCCTGCCAAATCAACCCGGGAACAATCGACAACCATAGGTGCATCGATCAAAATCAAGGGTGAACTCTCCGGCGAAGAAGATCTCGTGATTCAGGGAAATGTGGAAGGTACCGTCAAGCTGAAGGATAATAGTATCTCCGTCAGTAAGCAGGGCAAGGTTCAGGCCGATGTGTATGCCAGGACCATTATCGTTCAGGGTGAACTCTCTGGTGACCTCTATGGTACAGAAAGTGTAACGGTTGCCAGTTCAGGAAGGGTCAGCGGGAATATCGTTGCACCGCGGGTGGTATTGGAGGATGGTGCTAAATTCAAAGGCAATATCGATATGGACGGCAAGAACGCCGGAGCGAGTCATGCCCCGGATACTGCAGCTGCTTCGACAAAAGCCTCAACTGCCTGAGCAGATTTTTATGATGCTCCTCCCCCCGGTATGTGGAAAATGAGGGTTTTCTACATGCCGGTGAGTCGTCAGTCGCTTCCGGCATCTGCCGTACACGGATGTACAAATGCCGTGAGTGCAGGATGCGCAGGAACGGCCTGCCTTATGCGACACTGATACATCCATCTATGGCGTAGGCGGAAATGGAGCATCTGCTGCACATGGATGTGCCAATGCGGGCAGCCCCTGCGTCTGCATTGATATGGAAATGACCCCGATACTTTTTATTGTTAAAAAGATCATCTCGATGCTGCTGATGCCGCTCTCTGTCGGGCTGATTCTGATCCTCATCGCACTCTATTTTCTGCATAAAAAAAACCTCAGAATGAGCAGAATTTTTATGCTCTCTTCCTTAGTGTGGATAGCCGTCATGAGCTATACCCCTTTTTCAGAAATGCTGTTGAGTCCGCTTGAGTCGCAGTATCCCGCTCTTGAGGAGTTTCCGAAAGATATCGGCTACGTGATGGTTCTGGGCTCCGGTCATACGACCAATGAGAAGTTGCCGATGACATCCCAAATGGGTCGTTCAGCGATGTTCAGACTCTCGGAGGGAATCAGGATTCTTCGCCAGCTTGACGATGCAAAACTGATCGTTTCCGGCTATTCCGGTATGGATCCGACGCCGCATGCGCTGATGCAGAAAAAGATGGCTCTCTTGCTGGGAGTGAGGGAGGACCAGATCATCGCCCGCTATGCGCCGAAAGATACCAAAGAGGAGGCGGTCGATGTCAAATCAATTCTTAACAACCGGGATTTTATCCTCGTGACATCGGCATCCCACATGCCGAGGGCCATGAGGATATTTAATGGCGAAGGGTTGTATCCATACGCTGCGCCAACATATCACCTGGCGAAACATTCAAGGGACAAAATTTTTATTCCGGACTCAGTTGGCTTGATGAATAGCGAAGCCGCCATGCATGAATATGTGGGGAAGCTGTGGCTGGAAATCGTCAAGCTGGCGAATTAAGTGGAGTTTGCAGTCTTCAGTATGCAGTTTGCAAAGAGTTGATTTGACTCAGCGCCTGCAGTCGATGGATCTCTCTGTTCAATGCTGCATGCGCCTGCTGATGTGCTGATGAGATGATTTCAGGGGCCAGCGAGCGCCCCTGTTGCTGGCTCAGCAGGCATCCCGCTTTTCACCGACTCTATCTTCAGCGATGTCTCGTCATTGCCTGTAATGTGGTCGCCACGGGCGAAGCGGACACGCGTCAGCGGGGCATTTTTGCTGGCGTAGGTGAGGGTCTCTTCGGCGGCATGGAAGATGAGGGTGACGGTGCGCCGGTCAGTCGCAACGACGCTTCCCAGGCCCGTCTCCAGACGTGCGTCGTTAATCCAGCGTTGACCGCGAATAAAATCCGGCACTTTGGTGTTTCCGGTGTGGGAGCCGCGGTCAGCGTTTCAACGGCTTGTATCTGATACGGTGAGGCTGGTCGGCTGCATCGCCGAGGCGGCGTTTGCGATCCGCTTCATAATCCTGGTAGTTGCCCTCGAACCACACCACCTTGCTGTCTCCCTCGAAGGCGAGAATATGAGTGGCAATGCGATCCAGGAACCAGCGGTCATGCGAGATCACCACCACTGATCCGGGGAATGTCAGGATCGCATCCTCGAGCGCACGCAGGGTTTCGACATCGAGATCATTAGTTGGCTCATCGAGCAGAATCAGGTTGCCGCCCCGTTTGAGAAGCTTGGCGAGGTGCACGCGGTT